>DATACV010000245.1:0-2145 GCA_036258875.1 Rubrobacteraceae bacterium | reverse complement strand
GGTAGCCCGCGAACGGCTCGGCGTGGACCACCACCGACGGCCTCGGCTCCGGTTCCGGCAGGAGGCCGCGGCGCTCCGGGACGCCCCGGCTCACCGTCAGGCGCACCGCTGCCTCGGCGAGCTCGTTGGCCGCCAGCGTCCCCGCGATCGCGTCGGCCAGCTCTTCGTCCTTCGGGAGAGGAGACAGCCCCAGCACGGCCGCGCCGGCCCGCAGGCGGGAGAGGTGGCGTTCGATCCGCAGGACGGCGCCTCCTCTGGCCCGCATGGTCTCGAATAAGCCGTCGCCCAGCGTGAAGCCGCGGTCGCGCGGGTCGAGCGCGGCCTGGCCGACCGGCAATAATTTCCCGTTGACCCACAGGAGGGGCGCTTTGCTCACCGCTCCTCCGGCTCGGCCCCGAGCGCTACCAGGAGGGCCCGGCCCTTGGCCAGGGTCTCGTCGTACTCGGACTCCGGGTCCGAGTCGTAGGTTACCGCACCGCCGACTTGCAAGTCTATCCGACCGTCCCGGAGCACGAGCGTGCGGATGGCGATGTTCGTGTCCATATCCCCGGTGAAGCTCAGGTAGCCGATCGCGCCGCAGTAGACGCCCCGCCTGACCGGCTCGAGCTCCTCGATGATCTCCATGGCCCGGATCTTGGGGCAACCGGTGACGGAGCCGCCGGGGAAGCAAGCCTTGAGGAGGTCCACGGCGTCCAGCCCCGGCCGGAGCTCGCCGCACACGGTGCTCACCAGGTGCCAGACGCTGGCGTGGCGTTCGAGGTCGAACAGCTTGGGCACCCCCACCGAACCGATGCAGGAGACCTTGCCGATGTCGTTGCGCAGCAGGTCCACGATCATCAGGTTCTCCGCCCGGTCCTTCTCACTCGCTAGCAACTCCGCCCCCAGAGCGTGGTCCTCGTCCGGGGTGGCCCCACGCGGACGGGTCCCCTTGATGGGCCGGGTCTCGATCCGTCTGCCGTCCAGCTTGAGGAACCGCTCGGGAGAGGCGCTCAGGATCTTAACGTCTCCTAAGTCCAGGTGGGCCCCGTACGAGACGGGCGAAGCGGCGCGCAGCCGCTCGTAGAGGGGCCAGGCCGCCCCCTCCCACCCGCCCTGGAGCCGGTGCGAGAGGTTGACCTGGAAGATGTCGCCGGCGGCGATGTACTCCCTGGCCCTCTCGACGGCCCGAAGGTAGTCGGCGCGACGGAAGTTCGAGCGCAGCCGCGGGGCCTCCAGGGTTGCGGCATCGCTCGGCAAGTTTGGGGTGGCGCACAGCCGCTCTTGGATCTCGGCGACCCGAGCGCGCGCGGCGGCCGCCTCGCCCGTCGGGAGCCCGGTGGCGAAGATCCAGCTCTCACCGGAGAGATGATCGGCGGCCAGCACCCAATCGTAGAGACCGACGTCTAGATCCGGCAGGCCCTCGTCGGCGGCGGTGGCGGGCAGCCGCTCCAGCGTGCGACCCAGGTCGTAGCCGAAGTAACCGACGGCGCCGCCCAGGAACGGCGGCAGCCCCGCCACCCGATCCAGCGTGTAGCGGCGCAGCAGGAGTTGGAGAACCCTCCAGGGGTCCTCTTCCACGACCACCCGTCCCGCCGGGCCGGTGAGCTCGACGCGGCGGCCCCGGCTTCGTAGCGTCAGGAAGGGATCGGCCGTAAAGAACGAGTAACGCCCGCCGCGGGCGTCGGTCAGGCTACTGTCCAGAAACGCCGGCCGCGGCAGGTCGAGAAGGTGGGGCGCCGCCCGATATGGACCCGTGGGCGCCGCAGCGGCCACGAGTGCAGAGCCGCTCACCGGCGGCGCATCCAGGATCCTCATCCCTCGCGAACCTCCGCCGTCACGGAACCCGACAACCCCCGCCGGGAGCGGCTTCGCACCTCCGATGCCTCCTCTAGTAAGAGACCTTCAAACCAAAATACCCCTTGACCCGCTGAGGAGCACTGTGGTATCTGTTCTATTATGAGGAACAAGTTCAAATAACGCAACAGCTTGGGGTGACGTGGCAGAGTTCGCGGGCGTTCGATGGACGGATAGGTCCCGCGAAGAGCGGGCACAAGGGGGCGTGTTCGATGGCGGATAAGGGCAAGCTCGTCTACGGGTTCTCCGAAGGTTCGGGGGAGATGAAGGATCTGCTCGGTGGCAAGGGAGCGGGGCTGGCCGAGATGACCC
>DATACV010000244.1:0-3078 GCA_036258875.1 Rubrobacteraceae bacterium | reverse complement strand
CTGGTCCACGAGCGTCTTGCCCTCCTCGCGCTGGATGCGGCCCTGCTCTATGAGGCCCTCGACTACCTCTTCGATCCGCTCGCGCGTCGCCGCCGCGGCCCCTATCTGCAAAAGGATCAAACGCTCGAACGTCTCACCAAGAGTCCCGCGCATACTCTCACCTCCCGGAGTGTGCAACCGACAATATGATACACCGCGTGTTTCAGCACGCCCGCTTCGCAGGCTCTCAGCACGCTCCAGCCTTCGGCTTCCGCTTTCAGCACGCGTCGGGCCGGCTTGCAGCCAGCCCTCGCTCGTCAGCACGCTTCGGCCCGGCGTGCAGCCGGGCCTCGCTCTCAGCTTTGCGATGTGCAGAGAGTGGCTGACAAGCGAAGGCTGTAGCCTGAGCGTGCTGACAAGGCGCTGGTGGAGCCGGCGCCGTGCTGACGAGCGGAGCCCGGCGAAGCTGGGCGTAGCGTGCTCTAAGTGCGAGCGGGTCTTAGCCTCCCGGCGCGCCAGGCTTTGTAGAGTGAGAGGACGGGCGAGGCGATGAAGATGGAGCTGTAGGTGCCCGCGCCGATGCCGACGAGGAGGGCGAAGGCGAAGTCGGCGAGGGTGGTCTCGCCGAATATCAGGAGGGCGGTGATGGGGATCAGGCTGCAGATCGAGGTGTAGATCGAACGCCGGATCACCTGCCGGATGGAGGTATTGACTGTCTCGTCGAAGCGCCGGCGGTTGTAGCCGACGCTCGGGGTGTTCTCGCGCACGCGGTCGAAGATGATGATGGTGTCGTAGAGTGAGTAGCCGAGCACGGTGAGGACGGCGACCACCGTCACCAGGCTGACCTCCCGCCCGACGATGGCGTAGAAGCCTACCGTGACCAGGATGTCGTGCACTAGCGCCACCATCGCGGCCAGCGCGAAGGCGAAGGCGAAGCGGACGCTGATAAAGGCAACTATGATGATCAGCGCGGCCGCGACCGCCTGCAGCGCTTGGTCGCGCACCTGCCCCCCGAACGTGGGGCTCACGCTCGTCACGCTGACCTCCCCGCCGAGCGCCTCCGCCAGGTCCTCCTCGACCCGGGTCCTCTCCGCCTCGTCGAGCACCGGCGTGCGGACCTCGTAACCGTTGTCGGTGGTCTGGATGATGGCGTCCCCAGCCACGAACCCGGGGAGCGCAGCCCTGACCTCTTGCTCTCCCGGCTGTTGGTCGGCGTTCGCCACCGTGAACTTCGTCCCGCCCTCGAAATCTATGCCGAAGCGCAGGTTGCCGAGCGCGATCGCGACGACCCCGGCCAGGATCATTACGGCCGAGATCGCGAACCACAGCCTCCAGCGCCCGACGAAGTCTACCTTCGAGAACACTAGCTCTCCCTCTTCCCGATCTCGTCCTTCGCGACGCCCATCATCCCGGCCGAGAGGTGGAAGCCCCGGCTCGAGACTACTCCGAGGAGCGCGCGCGTGACGACGATGGCCGTGAACATACTCAACACTACGCCGATGCTCAGGAGCACAGCGAAGCCCCTGACCGAGCCGCTCGAGAGGGCGAAGAGGATGAAGGCGGTGATGAGCGTCGTGATGTTGCCGTCCAGGATCGCCCTGAATCCCTTCTCGTAGCCGGCCTGCACCGCCGTGCGGGGCGTCTTGCCGCGCCGGATCTCCTCCTTGATCCGCTCGAAGATGACGATGTTCGCGTCCGCCGCCACACCGATGGAGAGAACGATGCCAGCGATACCCGGCAGGGTCACCGTGACCGGTATGGCCACTATGAGCCCCCAGAGCAAGAAAGCGAAGATGAGCAGCGCGAGGTCGGCCACGACCCCGAGCACCCGGTAGACGGCCAGGAGGAACAACAGGACGAGCCCGAGGCCGACGAGGGCGGCGATGAGCCCGCTCCTCAGCGACTCCGTGCCGAGCGTCGGTCCGATGGTCGTCACCGACAGTACCCTCATGTTCACCGGCAGCGCGCCGGTCTGGAGCACGATCTCGAGCTCCCTCGCCTCCTCCTCGGGCAGTCCCGTTGGCGAGCCTTCGTTGGTTATGGATACGTCGCCGCCGACGATGCTCTCCGTCACGGTCGGCGCGCTGACCACGTCCTCGTCGAGGACTATGGCGAGCCTCCCCGTGCCGGGCTGCCCCGAGGCCAGCGCGTTCTGGGCGATCCTGCCGGATAGGTCCGCGAACTGGCCCGCTCCCTCGCGGTTGAAGGACATGGTGACCTCGAGCCGGCCCTGTGGGTCCCGGTTCAGGTTCGCGCTCTCGAGGTTCTCGCCCGTCATCTCGGGCTGGTCGTTTACGACGTAGCCGGCGACGTAGGTCCCCTCGCCCGCTGGCGAGGGGCTCTCCTCGAAGAGTATCCGGGCCCCGCCCTCCTCGAAGGCATCCTCCCGCCGCAGGTCCTCTTCCAGCTCCGCCTTCGTCTCCTCGATCTCCTCCTGCGGGACCGAGAGCACCTCCTCGAAGGCGAGGACTTCGTAGAAGCCGAGCTGGGCGGTGCGTCCGATCACCTCGACCGCCCTGTCCGAGTCGGTGATGCCGGGGATGTTCACCGCTACCTGGTTCTGGCCCTGGATCTGGATCTCCGGCTCCGTCACCCCGAGGCTGTCCACGCGCTGCCGGATCACCTCCACGGCCTGCTCCATCTCCTCGCGCGTCACCTGGCTGCCGTCGGTCTGGTAGCCTTCCAGCTGCACGCTGACCCCGCCCTCGAGGTCCAGACCTAGTTTCGTGGCCTCCGCCACCGGCTGGCGGACGAAGATCAGGTACGCCGCCACGCCGAGGAGCACGACCACCAGGCCGAGGATGATCAGGTTGTTTCTCCGGCTACCCACGAACTCGGATTATAGCGGAGGCTTCAGGCATCAGAAAATTACCTGAAACCTGATGCCTGGCAGCTAGCTCCCTTCGTAGCGGGAGGTCCAGTCGCGCGCCCATCCTTCGTAGCAGCCGTCCAGTATCTCTTTGCGCGCCCTTCTGCACAGGTCCACAGTGAAGCTGACGTTGTGGAGGGTGATGAGCCTGTGGCCGAGCAGCTCGTCCTCCCGCACGAGGTGCGACAGGTAAGCCCGGCTGTACCCGCTGCACGTCTCGCACGGGCACT
>DATACV010000243.1:0-3185 GCA_036258875.1 Rubrobacteraceae bacterium | reverse complement strand
CGTCAAGGGCGCGATGCCCGATGCGGGCAGCCTGCACCAGCCCTTGAGCTCGGACGAGGGCTCTTCCGAGCTCGGCGACCTGATCGAGGACGAGCGCGCCTCCGACACGCCGGGCGAGGTGATGCGCGAGATGGAGACGGCGGGGCTGGAGCAGGCGATCGAGCGTCTGCCCGAGCGGCACCGGCACGTGCTGGTGAGTCGCTACGGCCTCGACGACCGCGACGCCTCAACGCTGGCCCAGCTGAGCGACGAGCTTGGCATCTCGCGCGAGCGGGTCAGGCAGCTGCAGCGCGAGGCCGAGCGCATGCTGAGGGGGGGCGAGTTCGGCGCCGCCTTCTCCGACGCGGCGTAGGGTAGCGGCGGTTCGCGAACCACCCGTACGACCCGAAGCAACTAACGCAGGGGGAGCTCCGAAACGGAGCTCCCCCTTCTCGTCTCTCCGGGTACGAGGTCGGTGAAGACGGGGTAGTGGTCGCTCGGGTACGTCTCCCCGGCGTGGTCCCGCACGATAGTGTGCGACACCGGATGCAGACGCCCTCGCGGGTCCCTGAGCAGGATCCAGTCGATCCGCCGCGGCCCGAGACCCGGTCGCGCGTCCCGGTAGTGGGCGCCCTCGAAGGCGTGGAAGGTGTACGGGTTCTCCCCGCCTGCGTCGCCGGCCGCGAGGTAGGTGTCCACGAAGCCGCCCTGCACGAAGTTGCGGTAGGCCGGGGTCCCGGGGCGGCAGTTGAAGTCCCCCGTGACGACAACCGGCGTGTCGCCCCCGCGGCGCCGCAGGAGGTCGGCTATCTTGCGGAGGATCAGGCGGCTGCCCTCTCTGCGCGCGGGGCTGCTCAAGTGATCGAGGTGCGTGTTCAGGTGCAGGAAGGACAGGCCCGTGTCGAAGGTCTCGAGATACGCCCAGCTCGCTGAGCGGACGGCCCTCGACTCCCAGCTCGACGAGTAGCTCTCCGGCGTCTCGCTCAGCCAGAAACCACCCGCCTCTAGCAGGCGGAGGCGGCCGGAGTCGAAGAAGATGGCGTTGTAGCTGGGGCGCGCCTCGTTGCCGTACCGGGGTCCCAGCACGTGGTCGTACCGAGGTAGGGTCTCCCGGTACGTCACGAGGTTGCCGGCCTGCAGCTCCTGGAAGCCGATCACGTCAGGGGAGCGCCGTCCTATCGTCTCGACGTTGAGCGCGGCCCGCGCGGGCCAGGCGTTGGGCGTACCCTGGTCTCGAAACGAGCCGCGCACGTTGAAGCTCATCACCCGCAGCCTGACCTCTATGTGGTGCCCCCTCGCGACGCCCAGCGTTCGGGAGGATTGTACCCCTGGTTGGTGGTATGCCAGGGCACTATACTTGGCGCATGATCGGGGAGAGGACCGGGTCTCTGGCGGGGCGGCTGCACGCCGCCCTGGACGGGCGCTTGGAAGGCTATTTGCGTACCGACGAAGCCTCCCGCGCGCTGTGGTCCACTGACGCCTCGATCTACCTCCGCAGACCCGTCGGCGTCGTCGCCGCCCGCTCGGAGGGGGACGTGAGGCTCGCGCTCGCGGCGGCGCGCGACCTCGGCCTCCCCATAACCCCCCGTGGCACCGGCACGAGTCTCGCCGGCCAGGCGACCGCCCCCGGGCTCGCCCTCGACCTCTCCGAGATGCAGCGGGTCGTGAACCTGGACCTGGAAGAGAGGCGCTGCACCGCAGAGCCGGGGACGATACAGGGCGAGCTCAACGCCCTCGTCGAGCCGCACGGGCTCGTCTTCGGCGCTGACACCTCGACCTCCGACGTCGCAACTCTAGGCGGGATGGTCGGCAACAACTCGGCCGGGATGCGCTCGATCGTCTACGGGACCACCGCGGATCAGGTCCTGGGCTTGAGGTGCGTGCTCGCGAGCGGCGAGACTGTGGAGTTGAGGGCAATCTCGCGGGAAGAGGCGAAGCGGCGCGCGAGACACGCCGACGCCGAAGCGAGGCTCCTGCGCGGGGCGCTGGAGATCGGGGAGCGGTACGCTGGCGAGATAAAGAAGCGGTTCCCGCGCATGATACGGCGCGTCTCCGGGTACGGCCTCGACGCCCTCGTGGACCCGGAGACCGTGGACCTCACCCGCCTCGTGTGCGGTTCGGAGGGCACCCTGGCGGTCGTGACGCGCGCCGACTTCCGGCTGGCCGAGCTTCCGCCGCAGAGGGCGCTCGCCTCCCTCGAGTTCGACACCTTAGCTGCGGCGGCCCGCGCGACCGTCGAGTTGCTGAAGACGGGGCCCTCGGCCCTGGAGATGCTCGACGACGTCGCCCTGGGCCGGGCGCGGGCTTCGACCGCCTACGCCGGCTCCACCCGCTTCGTGCACGGAGACCCGAAGGCTATCCTGCTCGTCGAGTGGAGCGGTACTGAGGAGGAGCTCGACGAGCGCTTCGCCGGGCTCGAGGAGACGGCCCGCGGGGTCGGGGCGCTTCACGCGACCCCGCTGCGCACGAAGGGCGAGATGCAGGCGACGGTCAAGCTCCGCAAGTCCACCCTGCCGCTGTTGTTGGGCACTACGGAGAAGGAGAAGCCCGTAGCCTTCGTCGAGGACGCCGCGGTGCCGCCGCAGAGGCTCGAGGAGTTCATAGGGCGCTTCGGGGAGATAGTGGAGAGGAACGGCACCTGGGCCTGCTTCTACGGCCACGCGAGCGTGGGGTGCCTGCACGTCAGGCCGGCGCTCGACACCTCCGACCCCGAGGGCGTCGGCCGTATGAGGCGCATAGCCGAGGAGGTCGCCGACCTCGTCGTGGAGTGCGGCGGCTCGCTCTCCGGCGAGCACGGCGACGGCCTCGCCCGCTCCGAGTTCCTCGAGAAGATGTACGGGCCCGAGATCCTGCGCGCCTTCGCCGAGGTGAAAAGACTCTTCGACCCGGAAGGCATGTTGAACCCTGGCGTGATCGTGGACCCCCCGCCGATGGACCGCTCCCTGCGCATCGGGCCCGGCCGCAGGCGCTTGTCCATAGACACCAACCTGGATTTCTCCGGTCAGGGCAACTTCGCCGCCGCCGTCGAGCTGTGCAACGGGAGCGGGTTCTGCCGCAAGAAGACGGGCGGCACGATGTGCCCCTCCTACATGGTCACCCTCGACGAGAAGGACACGACGCGCGCCCGCGCGAACATGCTCCGCTCCGTGATAGAGGGCACGCTCCCGCCCGAGGAGCTCACGGGCGAGCGCATGCGGGAGGTCATG
>DATACV010000242.1:0-1830 GCA_036258875.1 Rubrobacteraceae bacterium | reverse complement strand
CCCCCCCCGCCCTACCTGTGGCGAACGAGGACGAAGTCCGGGCGGGTTTTGTGGGGTTTGGGGCGGGCATATAATCCCTCCAGGGAGAGATACCGGACACGGTGGTGACGTTGGAGGAAGGTTTACAGGGGGTCAGGTTCTTCGAGTTTCTGACCGAGGAGGAGCGCGAGGAGTTCGCCGAGGGCTCCGAGCCCGTGGTCTACGGGCCGGGGGAGACTATCATCGAGGAGGGTGGGGACCCTGGCAGCCTCTTCGTCCTCACCTCGGGCAGCGTCGACGTCAGGAAGAGGGTCAGCGGCGGGGACCGGCTCCTCGCCCGCCTAGAGACGACGGAAGGGCCGACGGTCGTGGGAGAGCGGGGTTTGCTCGGCGAGAGCGGGGCGTCGGCGACGGTCAGGGCGGCGAGCCGGGTCGAGGCCATAAGGATCCCGCGCCAGACCTTCCGGCGCATGGTCGACGAGGGTCGGCCAGGGGCCTTCAAGCTCTCCTACCGCATCGCCCGCACCCTCGCGCGGAGGCTCACCCGCCTCGACGAGGAGGTGGTCGAGGCGATCCGGGAGCTCGAGAGCAGGGGCGAGACCGACCTCGAGGCCTTCCGCGACAAGCTCATAACCGACTGGGCGATCTAGGGGAGCAGGGGGATGCAGGGGACACCGAGCCTGAGGGACGTGCCGCTCTTTCAGCACCTGAACGACGAGGAGCTCGAGGAGCTGGAAGACCTGCTCGAGCCGGCCGGCTTCGAGGCGGGGGAAACCATCTTCGAGGAGAGCGGGCCGGAGGAGAGGCTGTACGTGATCACCTCGGGCGTCGTCGAGGTGCACAAGACGGTGCTCCCCGGACGGCAGCAACACCTGGCGACCCTGCGGGCACCCACCGTCGTGGGCGAGATGGGCCTGCTCACCGAGCCCAGGGCCACCGCGAGCGTCCGGGCGAGGACGGGTATAGTGGCCTACGGCATAGACCGCGACCGCTTCCTGGAGATGCTCGACGCCGACTCCCCGGCTGCCTGCAAGGTCGTCTACGAGATAGGACGCACCCTGGCCGCCCGCATGGCCAGAACCGACGAGTCCATAGCCGGGATCATAGCCCAGCTCGAGAACGCCGGGAACGACGACTTCGCGGACTTCGAGGTCTTCCAGGACAGGCTCATCAGGGAGTGGTCGTTTTGAGCCAGTCAGCACGCTCCCTTCGGGAGCTCTCAGCACGGCGCCCGGCTCCGCCGAGCGCCTTGTCAGCACGCTCAGGCTTCGCCTTCGCTTGTCAGCACGTCCCCTTACGGGGACTTGTCAGCATCTCGGCAAGAAGCTGAAATGCTGAGAGCGAGGCCCGGCTTGCAGCCTGGCCGATGCGTGCTGATAGCGGAGGCGAAGCCGGGCGCCGTGCTGAGAGCCTGCGGAGCAGGCGTGCTCATCGAGAAAATGGCCCGAAGTGTGCAGGCGGGTACGTCGGTCGGCGATAGGCCCGATCTGGGATACCGCCGAGGCGGCGCGCAGGGCGCTGCTGGACCTCGAGACGCCCGACCGGACGTAACACTTCACATACCCCCGAGCAGGACAGAAGCCTGGACGCATCCCGTTCCCTCGTCGCTCAAGACGCCGGCATCGGCGTACCGCGGCCGAGCGACAGCCCGTTCTCGGTGGCCAGGATCGTGGCCGAGTGCGAGGACTGTGCCCGCCTGAGCTCCGCCGACGACCACTCGTCGATGACCTCCTCGATCGCGGCCGTCTTGACGACGAGCTGCCTGGTGTCGACGATCTCGCTCAGCCTCTCCTGTTGGTCGAGGGCCGTGTCCAGATCTACCTGCAACGCCCAGTCGAAGGAGGCCCACAC
>DATACV010000241.1:0-1830 GCA_036258875.1 Rubrobacteraceae bacterium | reverse complement strand
GACCCGCGCCACGCGGTAGTCAGCGTCGCCGCCTCCCCCGAAGGTCTTGACCCCCGCAACCTCCTCCCTGAGCCGCCGTCCCCAGGGGTCCTCGGCGTTGGCTACCCTGGGTCCGCCGGTCCAGCGGAAGAGCTCCCGCTTGGTCGCGTAGTAGGCCTCCATCGAGCCGTGCAAATCGAGGTGGTCGCGGGTCAGGTTGGTGAAGAGCGCGCCCGCGAAGCGCGTCCCGGCGACGCGCCCTAGCGCTATGCCGTGCGAGGAGACCTCCATGACGACCCTGCGGACGCCCGCATCAAGCATCCCGGCGAGCGTCTCCTGCACCTCGACGGCCTCGGGGGTCGTGCGGACCGCGGGACGGCGCTCGGCGCCGGAGACCGTCTCCACGGTCGTCATCAAGCCGCATGTCTCCTCGCCGTAGGCGCCGGCGAGGATGGAGTGGAGCGCGTACGCCGTGGTCGTCTTGCCGTTTGTGCCGGTAACCCCGTAGACCTGCATGCTCCCCGAAGGGTCGCCGAAGACGGCGCACGCCAGCGCGGCGAGGGCGGCCCGGGCGTCCGGCACGACGGCGACCGGCGCGCCCGGAACCTCGCGTTCCGCGACGACTAGGGAGGCGCCCCGGCGCAGGGCATCGGGGACGAACTCGGCCCCGTCGCGCTTGAAGCCGGGTACCGCGACGAAGGCGAAGCCCGGCTCCACGCGCCGCGAGTCGTACGCGACGCCCCTCACCCCTCGCTCCGCGCCCGCCGGGACCTCCGTGCCGAGAACCCGCGCGAGCTCTGCCCGGTCCAGGATCACAGCCCGTAGTGTAGCAAGGCGCGCCCCGCAGACGTCGCGCCGAAATCCCCCTGCAACCGCAACGAAACAACACCGAAACGGGGTGCGAGACGCCAGATGGAGGGGTGTGTAGAGGAAAATACACAAAATGGGCCAAAATCACCATGACTACACATATGTGGTGTGCTACCCTACGCCAGTTAATTTTACGGAAATTTCACAAATACCCGCCTCGTGCGGCAATAGACGAGCAGCGATGGGCACGGTCGAGGAGAGGAGATAGATGGCGACCGACAACTCCATGATGCTGGCGGAGCGCACTGACGAGCTTCTTAGCAGGGGGAGAAGTCAGGGCTTTATCAGTACGGAGGAGGTCGCCGACCTCGTTCAGGAGGGGGATCTATCGGCCTCGGAGGTCGAGGAGTTCTACGCCGCGCTCGAGGAGGAGGAGATAGCCCTCGTGGAAGGCGAGGCGGCCGGGGAGCCGGCCCCCGACGTCAAGGCCCACGAGGCGCCGGCGATCCAGATCGCCCACGCCGTCGCGACCGGGGACTCCATCCGGATGTACCTCGCGGAGATAGGGCGGGTGCGGCTCCTCACCCACGCCGACGAGATCAGGCTCGCCAAGGGCATAGCCCGCGGCGACAAGCGCTGCAAGGACAGGCTGGTCGAGGCGAACCTGAGGCTCGTCGTCTCCATAGCCAAGAAGTACCGCAACCGCGGGGTCTCCTTCCTCGACCTCATCCAGGAGGGGAACCTCGGGCTCATAAGGGCCGCCGAGAAGTTCGACCACACCAAAGGCTACAAGTTCTCCACCTACGCCACGTGGTGGATAAGGCAGGCCGTCACGCGCGCCATAGCGGACAAGGGGCGCACCATAAGGGTCCCAGTCCACATGGTCGAGAAGATCAACAAGTTCCATCGCACCCACCGGCGCATGGTCCAGCTCCTCGGTCGCGAGCCCTCGGACGAGGAGATCGCGCGCGAGCTGGGCGTGCCGGTCGAGGAGATCCTCAGGCTGCAGGAGATCAGCCAGCGGTCCATCAGCCTCGAGAC
>DATACV010000240.1:0-4646 GCA_036258875.1 Rubrobacteraceae bacterium | reverse complement strand
GTGCGCCGCGCCCTGAAGGCCCTCTCGCACCTCGATCGGGTGCACGTGTCGTTGGATCTCGACGTCGTGGACCCGGGGATAGCTCCCGGCGTCGGGACGCCGGTGCGCGGCGGGCTCACCTACCGCGAGGCCCACCTTGTCATGGAGCTCGTCAACGAGGCGGGGATCGCGACCTCCCTCGACGTCGTCGAGGTCAACCCTATCCTCGACGACAGGAACGGGACAGCAGAGCTCGCCGTCGAGCTCGTCGCAAGCCTCATGGGACGCCAGATCATAGGTATCCCCACGTAGGGGCGGATCGCGAACCGCCCCTTCAGCGCCGCCAGAAGGCGGGGGAGAGCAGCGCGAGGACCGTGAAGATCTCCAGTCTCCCGAGCATCATGCACAGCGTGAGCATGCCGCGCCCGAAGGGGTTGACTATCTCGTAGCTCTCTGTGGCACCTACCTGGTCGAGGCCTGGTCCCACGTCGTTGAGGGTCGCCGCTACCGCGGTGGCCGAGGAGGCCAGCGTCAGATTGCCCTGCAGCGCCACGAGCAAGGTCGCGAGGCCGAACACGCCGATCCAGGCTGCGAAAAGCCCGAGAACGGCGATCCTGACGCCCTCCGGCACCACGCGCCCGCCCAACTGCGCGGGGGTGATGGCGCGCGGGTGCACCATCCTGAAGACGTCCTGGAGTATCGTCTGGAATACGATCACTATCCGGATGACCTTGATCCCGCCGGCCGTCGAGCCGGCGCATCCCCCCACGAACATGAGCAGGACGATGACCACCTGCGCCGCCGGGTCCCACCGGTCGAAGTCGGCTGTGACGAACCCGGTCGTCGTGATGATGCTCGAGACGGTGAACGCCGAGTCTCTGAGCGCCTGACCCGCCGAATCGCCGTAGCTCCCTTCGAAGACGAGCACCCCCCATACCACGACCACCGCCGCCGCGATGATCCCGAGGTAAGCGATCAGTTCCCGGTCGAGCACCACGTCGAGCCGGCGGCGGGTGTAGAGCAGGTAGTAGAGCGAGAAGGAGACCCCGGAGGCGATCATGAAGAAGGCGATGATGGCCTCTATCGCCACGGAGTCGTAGAAGCCTATGGAGGCGGTCTTGTGGCTGAAGCCCCCCGTGGCGACGGTGCCGAAGGTGTGGATTACCGAGTCGTAGAGGGGCATCCCCGCCGCGAGCAGCGCGACGGTCTCGGCCAGGGAGATGGCGAGGTAGATGCTTACCAGCGCCTTTGCCGTGTCCGCGATGCGCGGTGTAAGGCGGGGCTAGGTGAGCCCCGAGACCTCGGCCCCGAGCAGGCGCGCGGCGCCGACCCCGAGCAGCGGCGCGACCGCCACGAAGAGCACCACGATACCTATGCCGCCGAGCCAGTGCGTCATGCTGCGCCAGAACAGGATCGAAGGCGTCTCGCTCTCGATGTCCGAGAGCAGTGTGGCGCCGGTGGTCGTAAACCCGCTCATCGCCTCGAAGGTCGAGTCCACGACGCTCGAGAAGGTGCCTTCGATCAGGAACGGCAACCCGCCCAGCAGCGCGGCGAGCGTCCAGGCGAGCGTCACCGAGAGATAAACGTCGCGGTTGGACAGGTACCCGACAGCCCTGCTCGAGGAGGGGCGCGGATGCCGGGTCAGCCAGAGCCCGAGCCCGCCGGCGGCCATCAGGGCCACCGCCGGGAGCAAGAAACTGCGCCAGGAGCCGTCCTCGTAAAGTAAGGAGAGGATCAGGGGCACCAAGAGGGAGGCGCCCAGCGCCAGGACCGTGCCGGAGTTGACGCGGAACACCACGTTGAGGTTCATCCGGGATCCTAACCGCGCCAGAACGCCGGGGTGAGCAGAACCAGTACCGTGAACAGCTCCAGACGCCCCAGCAGCATGAAGCCTGTCAGGATTATCTTGGCCGATGTGGGCAAGCCCGCGTAGAACGCCGCGTCTCCTACCGGGTGTAGGGCGGTGCCGCTGATGTTCAGGCAGGCGTAGACCGAGCCGAACGCCGAGCCCGTCGGCAGCCCGTGCATGGCCATGAGCAGCGTCCCCGCGCCCAGGCACGCGACGTACACGAAGAAGAACCCGAGAAAGCTGGTCCGCAGCCTTTCGGGCACGACCCGGTCGCCGAGCCTGAGCGGGGTGACGGCTTGAGGGTGAACCATACGGAACGCCTCCTGCATGCCGTTGCGCACCAGGAGGACGACCCGGATCATCTTCAACCCCCCGGCTGTCGATCCGGCCATGCCGCCGATCGCCATGAAGAGCAGCAGCAGCGTTCGCGACAGGGGGTCCCACGCCTGCCAGTCCGCCGTGCTGAAGCCAGTGCCGGTGAGCAGGCTCGCGGTCTGAAACAGCGCCTCCCGAAGGGTGAGTACGAGCGAATCCCGCTGGTCGAAGACGTAGAGGGAAGCCGCGACGACGATCGTTCCGCCGATGATCATCCCCAGGTATGCCAGGAGCTCCCGGTTCCTGAGAACCCGTCCTGCACGTCCCTGGACGGCCTGGACGTAGAGGGCGAAGTTGATCCCCGAGAGCACCATGCCCACCACCAGATACAGCTCGACGGACCACGAATCGAAGGCAGCCACGGAATCGGCGTGGGTCGCGAAACCGCCGGTAGAGACGGTCGCGAGGGTGTAGTTGACTGCGTCGAACGGCCCCATCCCGGCCAGCAGAAGCGCGACCACCCCGCCGAGCGTCAGGCCGACGTAGACGTAGGCGAGCAGCTTGGCCGTATCCCGGATGCGCGGGGTCAGGCGTTCCGGCACAGGGGTGGCGACCTCGGCCGTGTACAACTGCGTGGCCCCGAAGCCCACCAGGGGAGCCACCGCCACAAACAGGACCACGATCCCGATCCCGCCCGCCCACTGCGTCATGCTGCGCCAGAGCAGGATCGAAGGCGCGAGGTCCTCCGGCGCCTCGACCGTCGATGCGCCGGTGGTCGTGAAACCGGCCATGGACTCGAAGAAGGCGTCAACGGGCCCCATAACCCCGGAGACGACGAACGGCATCGCGCCGAAGATCGCCACCCCCAACCACCCCAGGACCACTATGAGGAACACGTCTTGCCTCACGGTCCGCGTGTCGGGGTTGCGGGTGAGCAGGAAGAGGACCATCCCGGAGGCTAAGGCGGCCACAGCGGGACCTGCGAAGGCTAGCGTGTTGCCGTCCCCCGCCGTGAGGGAGAAAGCCGCCGGGATGAGCATCACTGCTCCCCCCGCGCCTATAACGGCCCCAAGGGCGTTGGCTATAACCCTAGGGTGCAAAGAGGTGCTCTACCTCGTCAACGGTGTCCTCCACGGTGAATACGACGGCGTCGTCTCCCGGCCTGAGCACGTCCCTACCGGTAGGGATGACGACTTCCCCGTCTCGCAGGAGCGCCCCGACGATGGCTCCCTCGGGGAATCCCACCTCGGAGAGCGGACGGCCCGCGACCCGGCACCCCTCGGGGACCCGCAGCTCTATCATCTCGGCTCCGCTCTCCAGCAGGGCGACGTTGAGCACCTCCCCCCGGCGCACGAACCGGAGGATGGCTTCGGCTGCCAGGACGCGCGGGGAGATCGTCAGGTCCACGCCCAGGGCGTCGGCGAGCGGCGCGAACTCGCCGCGGCTCACCCCCGCGATCGTCATCCGGGCCCCGAGCTGGCGGGCGTACATCGCGGCGAGAAGGTTAGCCCGGTCGTCTCCGGTGACGGCGACGAAGGCGTCCGTCTTGTCGACCCGTTCTTGCAGGAGGAAGTCACGGGAGATGCCCTCGTCGTGCAGGACGAAACCCCTTCGGAGCTGCGAAGCCACGTACCGGGCGCGATCCTCGTCTCGCTCTATGACCCTGACCGACATGCCCACCCTCTCCAGCGCGAGGGCCAACCGCAGCCCGATGCGACCGCCGCCGTAGATCGTCACGTCCCTCACCGGAGCCGTGTCGGTTGCCACGGCCCCGACCACCTCGGAGATACGCTGCTGGCCGCTTATGAGCAGGACGTGATCCCGCCTCTGCAGCACGGTACCCCCTCTTGGGACGAGCGCCTCCCCATGCCTCACCACCCCGACCACGAGGCTCTCCGGTGGGAGCCGCACGTCCTTTAGGGCCTGCCCCACCGCCGGAGAGCCCTCGTCCAGTACCACCTCCGCCACCTCTATGGCGTCGTCGGCGAACGTGTCCACGTTGATCGCCCCGGGGACCAGCAGCGCCTCTTTGATCTCCTCGGCGGCCATCTGCTCGGTGTGGATGACGAAGTCTATTCCCAGCATCTCCTGCGCGAACGGGTCGCGCGTGTCGTAGTAATCCGGGTTGTGAATGCGGGCGACGGTGCGAGACACCCCCCGGGCCTTCGCGACCAGGCACGCGATGATGTTCACCTCGTCCGAGCTGCTCGAGGCAATGAGCAGCTCAGTCTTGTCGATGCCCACCTCCGCCAAGAGCCTGGGACTCGCCCCGTTCCCGTGGACCACGAGGGCGTCCAGCTGCTCGGTGGCCCGCTCCACGAGCTTCTCCTCTTGCTCGACCAGGACGACGTCGTGTCCCTCGTGCGAGAGCATCCGCGCCGTGTTGAACCCGACCTCGCCTGCACCGATGATTACGGTACGCACAGCCGATCTCCTTATCTATCCTCGGGCCGGACGAGCGGGGACCGGTCCAGGGCCTCCTTGGTCCCCCCGACCACGATCA
>DATACV010000239.1:0-11716 GCA_036258875.1 Rubrobacteraceae bacterium | reverse complement strand
GCCGGCGGTCTAGCCGCCATACCCTTCCTGGCGGTCAGCTTCTTCCCGCCTAGCGAGGAGCGGCTGCTGCAGGCCACCGCCGAGCTCCCGGCGGGGACAGCGGCCGAGGAGACGGCGGACGAAGTCAGACCGTTCGAGGATTTCCTGCTCGAGGAGCCCGGGGTGGAGGGTTACCAGCTCTCCGTCGGCGGGGAGGACAACTTCAACCCGGACACGCCGCTGCGTACCGGCAACCAGGCGCAGGCGTTCATCACCGTGAGGGAGGACGCCAGCGTCTCGAGGACCCTGAACCGCGTGGACGAGAGGGGGCGCGACCTCTACGGCGACGACTTCCAGGTCCAGGTGCTCAGCCAGGGGCCACCCGCCGGCGGGCTCGAGGTCCTCATCACCGGCGGCACCGAGGAGGAGCTGCGCGAGGCTTCGGAGCTCGTTACCGAGGAGCTGCGCACTACCGACGGCGTCACCAACGTCGAGAGCGACCTCTCCGACGTCAGCCCCGAGGTCGAGGTCGCCCTCGACCCCGAGAGGGCCGCGGGAGCAGGCCTCTCCCCGACCCAGGTCCCCACCTCCCTCGGAGCGCTGCTAGGGGGCGGGGCCCAGCTCGCCGTCGGCGAGACGCCCGTCTCTGTCGGTGTGCCCGAGAGCTCGGTCGACTCGCTCGAGGAGGTCCGGGATCTCCCGGTCGGCTCAGGGGCCAGCGTCGAAGACGTCGCCCACGTCAGGGAGGTCGAGGCCCCGGCCGCCGTCAGCAGGGTGGACGGGGACCGCGCGGTGACCGTCACCGGCACCATAACGTCTGAGGACACCAGCTCCGTCTCCAACGAGGTACGAGATTCCCTGACGGAGCTAGATCTCCCGGAGGGCGTCTCGGCCCAGGTAGGCGGGGAGTCCGAGGACATCGAGGAGAGCTTCAGGAACCTCATCCTCTCCATAGTCGTGGCGCTCGGCCTCGTCTACCTGATCCTCGTCGTCTTCTTCGGGTCGCTGGTAGTGCCCCTGATCATCCTCCTCGCCGTCCCGCTCACCACGGCCGGCGCCTTCGGGGCGCTCCTGCTGACGGACACGGCCCTGAGCGTCCCTGCCCTCTTAGGGGTGTTGCTCCTGATCGGGATAGTCGTCTCGAACGCCATCCTGCTCGTGGACTTCATCCAGAACGCCCGCGAGCGCGCCGAGACGCTCGACGAGGCCATCGTGGAGGCCGGAAGGACGCGCCTCAGGCCCATCCTCATGACGGCGCTGGCGACTATCTTCGCGCTCACGCCGCTCGCCTTCGGCGTCGGGGGCAGCGGGAGCGCCCTCATATCGAGCAGCCTCGCCATCCCTGTCATAGGCGGCCTCATAACCTCGACCTTCCTCACCCTCCTCGTGGTCCCGGTGGGCTACTCGCTGCTCAGGGGCCGCCGCAAGAAGCGGGGGTAGCCTCCGCGCGGGGGCCGGAGAAGGGAGACCGCCCCCGCCGACCACGTACGCCGTTGTGATCGCCGCCGGGCGCTCGAACGTAGCAACTTCTTACCGGGAAGGTGCTCGAGTGTTTTGTACGACAGATTCGCGCGGTAACGGGGCGCAGACTTACCCCGGCAGGACCAGGAAAGGAGATCGGTGGTCACCAGAGAGGGGAGGTACCGCACCCCCGACAGGCAGGGCCAGATACTCATGCGCGAGGCCCTGAGGCGGAAGCTGAAGGACTGCCCGGTGCACGTCCACAGGAGCGAGGTCGAGGCGATAGGCGAGGAGATCGGGCTCGAGGGGATCGAGGCCGCCAAGCTCTTCGACCGGCTCAAGGGCGTCTCGTGGAGGGGCGACTACGTCAGGAGCGACGCCGGCTGGGTCGCCGCCTGGGTGAGGGAGGTCAACTAGCGCAAAGGCGGGGCCCGCGAACCGCCCCTACCGGCGAACCGTCCCTGCTCCTACCGCAAAAACCGCTTCGATGCGGCATTCGGAGGCCGCCGAGCACCACTAGATGTGGCGCCCGGTTCCGGGAGACTCCATCATGTTGGGCGCCGCCCGGCTCGTACGTTCCGGACCGTACCTGGAGCATATCCCGGACTATATAATTTTTATGCCAGGGCACGCGCGGTCGGAGGTGGTGAGGCGCTCTGGAGGCCTCGGTCGGTACCCTCCTGGGGGGACGTTACAGGGTAGAGAGCACGCTCGGCTCGGGCGGGATGGCGGTCGTCTACAAGGCGGAGGACGCCATCCTCGGGCGCACGGTAGCGCTCAAGACGCTGCACCGGCGCTACGCCGAGAGGCCCTCTTTCCGCCGGCGCTTCACGCAGGAGGCGCGGGCGATGGCCTGCCTCGACCACGAGAACATCGTCAAGGTCTACGACATCTCCCAGGACGGCGAGGTGCCGTTCATCGTTGCCGAGTGCGTCGTCGGCAGGGACATCGGCAGGCTGCTCGCCGCGAACCGCAGCGGGACCCTGAACGAGAAGTTCGCCCGCAGGATGGCGGCGCAGCTCTTGCGCGCGCTCTCCTACGCCCACAGGCGGGGCGTCATCCACAGGGACGTAAAGCCGTCGAACATTATCGTGACGGCGGGCGGGACCGTGAAGGTGGCAGACTTCGGCATCGCCCGCATCGTCGAGGACGACGTCGCAAAGCCGGGCGAGATCGTGGGCAGCGCCCGCTACATGAGCCCGGAGCAGCTTAAAGGAGAGGAGGCGACCCCGCGCAGCGACGTGTACTCCGTCGGCGTCCTGCTCTACCACTGCCTCACCGGCAGGCCCCCCTTCTCCGGCGGCGTGCGCGCCCTCGCCCAGCAGCACATCCACAAGAGCCCCACGCCGCCGCGCAGGCTGAACGCGAAGATCTCCCCCGAGATGGAGGCGGTGATCCTGAAGGCGCTCGCCAAGGACCCGTCGGACCGCTACCCGTCGGCGATCGCGATGCTCGACGACGTGGACGTCGAGACGCTCCCGAGGAGCGTGAAGACGGCGGAGGTCCCCCGCTCTGGCGCGGGCAGGGGCCGCAAGGGGCTCGTCCTCGCCGCCTCCGCGGCCACCCTGCTGGTGGCGCTGGCGGGCGCCGCCCTCGCTACCGGCCTCGGGCCCGCGGACCTGCCGCTCCCGGACCGGGCCGGGGGGGAGGTAGTCCTGAGCCGGGCCGAGCCCATCGAGACCGGCAAGCCTCCGCCGGCGCCCGAGCCTTCCGGCGAACCGGCGCCAGCGGAGTCAGCCTCCCGTGAAGAGGTCGCGGCCTCGGCCCCCGCGGACGCCGCCGAGGCCGGGGCGTCCGCGCGCCTCGTCCGCGTGCCGGACGTGCGGGCCTTCTACGACTACTTCGCCGAGGAGACCCTGACTGGCATGGGCTTCGAGGTGAGGTTCGTCTACGACTACCAGAGGGGCTACGCCAGCCGCGGCGTGACGTGGGCGACCGACCCCGCCATCGGCACCCTGGCGCCCCGGGGCTCCACCATCACCGTCTACGCCACCCCCGAGGACTACCCCCAGCCGCAGCTCTAGCGCTCCGGCTTCCCCTTCGCGAGCATGCCTGCTTCGCAGGCTTGTCAGCACGCATCGGGCTGGCCTGCAGCCAGCCCTCGCTTTCAGCTTCTGTCAGCTTGGGCGTCTCTCCGGGGCGCTTCGCGCTGCCGCTTTCGGATGGCGTGGCGGAGCGTGGCCCGAGACGAGTTGCTGACGAGGCGCCGAAGGCGTAGCCTAAGGCGCCGTGCTGACAAGCGAGGGCTTAGCCCGACGCGTGCTGACAAGGCGCGAAGCAGGCGTGCTGACAAGCGGAAGCCGAAGGCTGGAGCGTGCTTACCTGCCGTCTATCCTGTCGGCTATGAAAGGGTAGCGGTAGTCCTCACCCTGGTTCACCCTGTAAGCCGCGTAGCAACCGTGGACGAACGGCGCCAGGGAGGCTATTAACATCACCGGCACCAGCAGGAGCCCGATCACCACCAGGCTCAACACGAAGGTGATGAACCAGCCCACGACGAGGATGACCAGCCAGGCTACCTGGTACCAGAGCGCCTGCAGCGCGTGGAACCTGACCCGCCGCGATCTGTCCCTGTAGACCAGCCAGATGATGAGGGCCCCGAGCGGCATCAGCCCCATCAGCCCCGCGAGCACGCTCAGGTGCGCCAGCACCGACCAGGTCCTCTCGTCCTGGGGGCTCATCCCGCCCCCGATGGTGTAACCGCCGGCGGGATCTCCCTCCGCGGGACCGCCCGTGGCATCGCCCGGCTCCGGCGGCCTCCCGTAGTTCGGTTCTTCGTGCACCGCTCTCCTCCTTACTCGATCGCCCCGGACCGGCGTCCTCTCTACGGGCCCCCGCCAGTCAGGAAGGCCCGGCGACGGAGCGCGACGATACGGAACAGCAGAAAGACGGCCAGGGGCAGGGATCCCCGGTCCCCGGCATCGAAGAATACCTTGTAGCGCCGGTGGGTGAGACCCCCCGCGACGCGCGCCGTCTCCGAGCCACCGGGGGAGCGGGCTACGGCGGCGTTGCGCAGGAGGCCGAGCCGGGCTTCGTAGAGGCGTCCCCCGCATCTGAGCTGTGGGGCGTCGGCGGGACCCGCGGTTTCCTCCACGAGGACCTTCCCGTCGCCGTCCAGCATCCTGTAGCGTGAACCCGCGCCACGCTCGATCGTCGCTCGCGCCTCGCCGGCTTCGAAGCGCCCGCCCTCCGGTCCGTCCACGCGCAGCCGGCCGAACTCCGCGCCGTTCCGCGTGGAGAGGACCAGCTCCGGCGCGAGCAGCCCCCGGGCGCCGGCGGCGAAGTAGCCGGTCAGGCGCTCCCCGAGCTGCTCCCAGGGGGCGGGGTCTTGCGGCGCGGGCCTCATCGTACCCATTATTACGCGCCGGGCGCGGTGGAGTTTCCTCAGGCGAGCGGGTACATTATGGAGCGTCATGGAGCTAAGAGACCCCGATCAGATCAGGAACGAGATCCTGCAGTCCTGGCTCAGGAGCGCGTGGGTCTATCCCGTGCAGGGCCCGGACGAGAGGACCTACCTCCGTCTGACCCCCGGCGGCAGGCTCAAGATGCGGCGCAGGATCGGCGAGCTGGAGGGCGCTTTGGGCGTGCAGGGCGAGGAGCTGGCCAGGCAGGAGGAGGCGGGTTCGCTCCCCGCCGAGCGCGACAGGCTCGAGCTCGCGATGATGGTCCAGGCCTACACCTCGGAGCGCCGCTTCATACAGAGCCAGGGCGGCTCTCTGGGTACGCCGGCCGTGACCCTGCAGGAGCCCGGCGACGAGGACACAGAAGGGAAGCCCCCGGAAGGGTAGCCCGCCTCCCCCGATATGTTGTGCTCGCCCGGCGATGGGATGCCCGTGGAGGTGGCGTACCCTCGGGTAGCGTGTTAGGCTTTCGAGGCGAAGCTCCGCCGTGGGCGCCACGGCGGGCGTCGCTGGCCCGCAGGAGGGGGCATCTCCCGGGGCGTGGCCGCCGGTCAAGCGCGAGCGCGGAATCTCCGCGGAGGACGGGTATTGAGTCTCAAGAACCGGGGTGAGAGGCAAGGGGGCAGGTACGTTGGCGGGGGCTACACCCCCAACGGCGGCTTCGGCACCAAGACCTTCGGGCGCAAGAGACGGAGCATAGCGGGTCCCATCCTCATCGCCTGCGCCGTCCTCGCGGTCTTGGTCGCCGCGGACACGCTCCTGAACTCCGGCAGGATCTACCGCGGCGTCGAGGTCGGCGACGTGGCTCTGGGCGGCAGCACGCCGGAGGAGGCGCGCGAGATCGTCCGGGAGCGTGCCACGGGCGCCGTCAAGGAGATCCAGCTCACGGGTCCCGAGCAGTTCACCCGCACCTCGAAAGAGATGGGCGTCCGCTTCAACGTCGACGCCACCGTGGAGGAAGCCTACGCCGTCGGCCGGGAGGGGAACCTCCTCGAGCGCCTCGGGGAGCGGGGGCGCGCGCTCCTCGTCGGTGTAAGCGTACCCGCCGACGTAGACTACCGCCCCGGGAGGGCGCGGGCCGAGGTGGAGGAGATCGCCTCGCAGATAAACCGCGAGCCGCGCGAGGCGTCGGTGAGGATAGTGGGCTCTGAGGTCGAGGTGTCCGACTCGCGGGAGGGCTACGAGCTCGATGTCGGGGCAACCATGCGCAGCGTAGACGCCGCCGTCGAAGACCTGAGCGGGCAGGCGAGGCTGGTCGGCGACGTGCTCGGACCCAACATCACCACGGCCGAGGCCGAGGCGGCGGCGGGGAAGGCCCGCAGGGCCGTCTCGGAGCAGCTCGTGTTCAACGCCCAAGGGGAGAGCTGGACGCTCTCGCCGGCGGACATCGGGTCGTCGCTCGAGGTCACCAGCGACGGTGGGAGGCTGGACGTCAGCCTGAACCGGGCCCGCCTGGAGGAGCGTCTGGCGCACGTCTACGCCGACCTGAACGTGAAGCCGGTCGAGGCCAGCTACGACTTCGGCCCCAACGGCGGCGTCATAACGACGCAGAGCAAGGAGGGGCAGAAGGTCGAGGAGGACAAGTTCTTCGCCGCCATAGAAGAGGGCCTCTTCGAGGGCAAGCGCGAGTACGACGTGCCGATCACCGTAGACAAGCCGACGTACACCACCGCCGAGCTCGAGTCGATGAAGCCGACCGAGCTGCAGGGCTCCTACAGGACCAACTACCGGGCGACCACCGACCAGGGCCAGACGCGAGTGGAGAACCTCCAGATCGCCTCGAACGCCGTGAGCGGCACGTTCGTGGCGCCGGGGGAGACCTTCTCGATGCTCGAGCACGTCGCCGGCCTCGACTACCACGAGACGCACGTCATCGTCAACGGCGCGGAGACCACCGACGAGGGTGGCGGCCTCTGCCAGGTCACCTCCACGCTCTACAACGCCGCCCTCTACGCGGGCCTCGAGGTGACGGAGCGCACGGCGCACCACTCCCAGCTTCCCTACATTAGGCCTGGCATGGACGCGACGGTGTGGTACGGCGATCTGTCAACGATGGCGGACGACCTGGACATGAAGTTCAAGAACACCACCGACGGCTACGTCCTGATCGAGGAGTACGTCTCGGGCGACGGCTACATCTACGCCAACGTCTACGGCGTCCCGGACAAGGTAGAGGTGGAGATGTACTCAGAGGAGGTCTGGATGACCGAGGACGCCTCCGAGTGGACCACCTACTACACCAGGACGGAGAACGGCGAGGTCGTCTACGAGGACCAGTGGAACACAGAGTACGGCGCCCTGATAGACGACAAGGGCAAGAAGATCAAGACCGACGACGTGCCGATAGCGGAGGTCGACGGAACCTACCTCGGGCCGAGCTTCTAGAGCGATTCGCGAGAGGGTAGCGTCTGTTTGTCGGGGTAGGGATTTGAGGTCTTGGGCGACCGGTTTCCTGCCCACGGCCTGACCCCCGGTTCTCGCGATGAACCTGAAAACCTCAAAGCCTAACTCTTCAGCGCCTCCTGGCCGTCGAGGACGTCCTCGGGCTTGCCGCCCGCGCGCAGCCGGTGGGCCTCGCCGCGCCAGAGGAGGACCTCGGCCGGGGCGGGGTGGCTCAGGAAGCCCAGGTTGCTCGCGGAGAAGCCGTACGCCCCGCTGTAGAAGACCCCGATCAGGTCCCCCACCTCGGGTTCCGCGAGCGGGATGTTGGAGCCGAACATGTCGAGGGGGGTGCAGCAGGGGCCGGCCACCGCTACGCCCTCCTCGGGCACCGCGCTCATGCGGGTGAGGTTGAGGAGGGGGTAGGACTTGCGGAAGACCTGCCCCATGTTGCCGGTGGCGGTGAGGTGGTGGTTCATGCCGCCGTCGGTGACGACGAAGGTCTTGCCCCGCGTCTGCTTCACGTCCACGGCCCGCGTGACGTAGACGCCGGCGTCGGCCACCAGGTAGCGCCCGAGCTCGAAGAGGAAGCGGCAGCCTTCGAGGCGCGGGTCGGAGCGGTAGGCGCTCAGCAGCTCCCTGAAGCCCTCGCCGAAGCTCTGCAGATCGAACTCCGACATCTTCTCGAAGTAGGGGACGCCGAAGCCGCCGCCGAAGTCGATCATCTCGAGCGGCCCTCCGGCGTGGTCCGCGGCCTCGAGCGCTATCTCGAAGATGTTGCGGCAGTGCTCCAGGAGCGGCTCGACCTCGAAGACCTGGGTGGCCGTGTAGACGTGGACGCCGCGCAGGACCAGCTCCGGGTGGGAGAGTGTCTTCGCGACCGCCTCCGCGAGCTCGGCCTGGTCCATGCCGAACTGCCCGACCGTCCCGCCCATGCGCATCTGCGAGCCCATGAGCTGCGCCGCGGGGTTGATCCTCAAGCCCACCCCGATCCTTCGTCCCAGCTCCCCGGCTATGTGCGCCAGGCGGTCGATCTCGCCCAGCGACTCGACGTTGTCCGCGAAGATGCCGGCCTCGACTACCCGCCTGAGCTCGTCGTCGGTCTTGCCGGGTCCCGCGAAGACGATGTCCTCGGGCGCGAAGCCCGCGGCCAGGGCGACCGTCAGCTCGCCCGAGGAGGCTACCTCGGCCCCGGCCTCCCTCTCACGGGCTATGAGCTGGCACACGCCGAGGCTCGGGTTCGCCTTCACCGAGTAGGAGACCTCGGTGCCGACGGCCTCCCTCACGCGGCGGACCCTCTCGACGATGGTCTCCCCGTGGTAGAGGTAGAAGGGGGTGCCGAACTCGCGGGCTATCTCGGAGATGGGGACGCCCGAGGGAGCGAACTCCCCGTCGCGCTCCCCGCCGAGGCGCTCCGCCAGCTCGAGGGCCTTATCCGTTTGCGTAAGCATTGCTCAGTCCCTTGCGGTCGATCTTGCCTGAACCGGTCTTGGGCAGCTCGTCGAGGACGACGATCTCCCTCGGCACCATGTACGGCGGCCCGTTTCTTATGACGTGCTCGCGGATGGATTCGACGGCACCGTTATCCGCGCCGTCCCTCAAAGAGACGACCGCCATGACGAGCTGGCCCACCTCGGGGTCCTCGACCCCGAAGGCGCACGCCTCGTGCACGAGGCCGCTCCCTATGAGGAGGTCCTCGACCTCCTCGGGGCTCAGGCGGTAGCCCTGGCTCTTGATCATGGCGTCGTTCCGCCCGAGGTGGTAGAGGAAACCGTCCTCGTCGCGCTTGGCGAGGTCGCCGGAGTAGACTACCCTCTCGACGTCCAGAAGCTCCGGCGGGGCGAGCGGGTTCGGGCGGTACGCCTTGCGCGTGGCCTCCTCGTTCCCCCAGTAGCACATCGCGACCGTCGGGCCGCGGTGGACCAGCTCGCCCACCTCGCCGGGGGCGCACTCTCTGCCCTCCGCGTCGACGACCATTATCTCGGTGTTCGGGATCGCCTTGCCGATGCAGTTGCCGCGCTCGCGGGAGGAGCGCCAGATCTCCTCGGGGGGAAGGTAGGTCGAGCGGAACGCCTCCGTGAGCCCGTACATGAGGTAGATCTTGGTCCCGGCCGGCTCGAGGAGCTGCCTCAGCTCGTCGAGGTTCGCCTGCGGTATGCGCCCGCCGGTGTTGGCGATGTAACGCAGGTGCTCAAGCGGCTCCTCGCGGAGGGACTTCGCGCTCCGTAAGAGAAGAGCCCACAGCGGCGGTACGCCGGTGAAGCCGGTGATCCCGTGCCGGCGTAATGCCTTGCTCAGGTCCCCCGGCAGCCGCGAGCGCTGCAAGACCAGCGTCGCCCCCACCCGTAGAGAGGTGGTGAACTGGCTCATCCCGGCGTCGAAGTGGAGCGGCAGGGCCGAGAGGATGCGGTCGTCGCTGGTGTTCTCGAGGTAGGTGGAGACGATCTGGGCCCCGACCACGACGTTGCGCTGGCTGGTCGCCACGCCCTTGGGCATCCCCGTCGAGCCCGAGGTGTACAGGATCGTCGCGAGGTCCGTCTCCGAGACGCGTCTCTCCGCCCGGGGCGCGGCTCCGCCGCCGAGCACCTCCGCGAGGTCTTCGAGGCGACCAGCGGCCCCCTCTCCGGGCCGCTCGCCCTTGTAGAAGGCCGCTCCCCCGATAGTCCCCGGCTCCAGGTCGTCGAGCCTCGCGGAGTCCCCGATGATCACCCTCACGTCGCAGTCACCGACGAGGTAAGAGACCTGCGGCGGCTTGAAGAGCGGGTTTATGTTGACGTAGGCGGCGCCGATGCGGGAGGCGGCTAGCATCGCCACTATGGCCTCCCAGGACTTCTCCAGGTAGACGCCGACGCGGTCGCCCTTCTTGACCCCCGACTCGACGAGCGCGGCGCCAAGCGCGGTGCTCGCCCGCTCCAGGTCCTCGTAGGTGTGCTCGGCCTTGCCGTCGACGACGGCCACCTTGTGGGGGTCGCGCTCCACGGCGTTGTAGAGCAGGTCGTGGAGGGTGAACTCGGGGTGGGGCATGCTCACGCGGTCTTGCTCGCCACCAGGGACGCGATGGCCTCGACGGAGCCGAAGTTCTCCTCGTCGAACTCCTCGTCCTCGACGAGGATGTCGAACCTCTCCTCGAGGAACGTGACCAGCTCCACCGTCTGCAGCGACGTCAGGACGCCGTTCTCTATGAGGGGCTCGTCGGGGGAGACCTCGCGGCCCCCCGTCACGTTCTCTTTGAGCCATCCCTGTATCTCGGCGGCCGCGTTATCGGTGCTGACAGCCATGCTTACCTCCTAACCTATCTGACCCAGAAAGACATCTCGCCGTCGCCGGCGTTGTACGACCAGTTGGTGGGATCCAGGGCCGTCTTGTGCAGCCCGTGGTCCGCGAACTTGACCAGCAAGGTGTGGCGCCGCTCGTTGCGGAAGAAGAAGCCCAGCCTCCACAGGTCCCTGACCTCCGGCGAGACCGGAGACTCGAGAAATCGGTACCTGACGATGTACACCCCGGCGCGCGTGAAGTGCCGGATCGCGCCCCGCAACAGCGACCGGGCGACGTCGGGCCGCCCCGGACGCGTCGTGAGGTCGAGCAGGTAGCCGTTGTCTCCCTCTTTGGTGATGCGCAGCACGGCGTAGCCGAGGAGCGTCCGCCCCTCCCTCACGCCGATAACCGTTACCGGGTGCTGGGGCGAGTCGGGGCCGTAGCGCCAGCGCAGAAAGGCCGCGTCCTTCTCGGGCACGCAGGGCAGCGCGGCGGCGACGCTCTCGAAGAGGTCGTCGAAGGAGGCGTCGAAGCCGTCGAGCACCTCCGGCTCGGGACCGGGCGCCAGGAGGCTGCCAAGGGCCGCGTCGAGGGCCCGGAGGCCCGAAGCCGGGACCTTGAGGACCGGCCTGAGGGGCTTCGGTACCCTCGGGAGCCTGGAGACGTCCAGGATCTTCGCCGCGTACTGCAGCCTGGCCGCCTCCTTGGCCCCGAGGCGCATCTCCACGGCAATCGCCTCCGGCACCTGGTCTACCGAGACGCAGTTCTCGGCGGTGCGGAAGAAGCGGCGCATGAGGGAGAGCGCGTGGAAGCCGTGCCCGGGGAGCACCTGGTAGTCCGCGGGCGTGTGGGCGACGACCCTCTCCCCGCCGACCCGGTAGAACAGGGGTACCGCGGCCAGGTGCCCGACCACCTCGTTCTCCTCGGAGGCCAGGACCCAGCGGTGCAGCTGGTCTGCGAGCGGGTGGGTCTCCAGCCAGCGCCACACCGCGGCGTGCCAGTCAACCTCGTAGGCCTCCGGGTGGTCGGGGTAGATCAGGGTGCGCAGCTTGTTTGTGCCGCGTTCGAGCTCTGCATTGTCGAGCGGCCGTACGGTTATCTTCGTTGCTCGGGCCGTGATCACCCCTCCGTTTCCGAAGCTCTCATGCCATGGGACTGGACCCCGGCTCCGCGGGATCCGTCGCCCGGGCCCGGGAGACAGAGTGTAAATGAGCGACCCCGCAAAGTCCAAGCGGGGGCGA
>DATACV010000238.1:0-5129 GCA_036258875.1 Rubrobacteraceae bacterium | reverse complement strand
ACTGCCCGCCTGGTTCAGTTCTAGGTACGGTTGGGACTCAACCGCAGAGGAAAGGAGTGGTTCGTGCCGGATCAGCTCGACGGTATGAGGCTCAGGTACGGCTTCTGGATCATCATCATCGGGTTCGGCCTGGTGGCGTTCATCGCCCTGGTCTCGATCTTCAGGTGGAGCGACGTCTCCAGCGTGGCCACGGTGGTGGGCGCGGTCTCGAGCCTGGTCGGTACCGTGGTCGGCGCTTTCTTCGGCGTTCAGTTCGGATCCGCGGGCAAGGAGAGGGCGGAGGCTGCCAGGGATCGCTCGCAAGAGATCGCCGAAGTAGCCCTGTCGATGCTACCGCCCGAGTCCGCCAACCAGCTGCGATCGGAGATGGACCGATTGAGAACCTCTTCGCCTCCCGAGTGAGTCATCGGACACCGTAGCTCTCCGGCGGCAATCACCGGTCGTTCATCGGGAATTCACGCCCGAATCATCGCGGCTTGCTTTCTTGTGCAGAGGTTCGTGTACCAGAGGAGGTACCAGCATGGCCGTTCTCTCGCCCACCGTTGTCCGTCGGCCGCGTTCGCACGACCTCGTCGAAGCCCCCTCGGAGATCCGCGGCGCCGGCATCGGTTTCGAGGGACGCGAGATCCTGGGCTTGCTGCACGAAGCGGGCGCTGCCACCCTAGAGCGGCGGTACGCCCGCGGCGAGGTCCTGTTCGGGGAGGGAGATCCCGGCGACGCGCTCTATGTGCTCACCGAGGGGGCGGTGAAGCTTTCCAGGGGTTACTCCGAGGGCAAGGAGGTCACCCTGATGCTGCTCGGCCGCTGGGATGTCTTCGGGGACCTGGCCTTCGGCCGCAGGGTGTACCAGCACGGGAGCGCCGAGGCGATGACGGCTTGCCGGGTGAGCAAGGTGCCGAAGGTGTTCGTGGAGAGGGCCCTGAAGACACGCCCGGAGCTGGCCCTCAGGCTGGTCGACCTCGTGAGGCTTGAACTGGACCGGCACAGAGAGATGACGGCCTGCCTCTTGCCCCACAAGGCCGAGACCAAGCTGGCACGGTTGCTGCCGCTCCTGGCGCGGAGGTTCGGCGAACGGGAAGACGCCGGGCTGGTGATCCGGCTGCGCCTGACCCAGGAGGAGCTGGCCAGGATGATCTCCTCCACCCGAGAGTCGGTGGGCCACGCCCTGTCCAGTCTGCGGCGGCAGGGTGTGCTGGCCCTGATAGCGGGGCGCCTGGTCATCCTTGACCCCACCGCATTGGAGCACCTGGCGTCGGGAACGGCTGTGGAAAGGGACGCCAAGTCCGGTCTCGCCTGGTAGGCGGTAGCCTCTCCAGATACCGCTCAAGGTCGAGGCGGACGTGCGCTACGGCGTTCTGGGGCTGTCGCGTGGATTACGTCTACTGCCGACGACGTTCGGCAGTAGAATAGGTCCCGGAGGAGGATCGAATGTCCATTGCGTCCGACTCGCTGGTATCGACAAAACTGCGCCCTTCCCACGAGTATCCGAGGCTGGTCCCACGGCCGCGGTTGACCGAGAGGCTGGAGTGGGAGCCGGGGCGCAGGCTGACGCTCCTCTCCGCGCCGGCGGGTTTCGGCAAGACCACGCTTCTCAACGAGTGGTTCGGAAGGCGCGCCGACGGTGGACGTCCCGTCGCCTGGGTGTCGCTGGACGAAGGGGACAACGATCCGGTCCGCTTCCTGTCTTATCTCGTCGCCGCGCTGAGGAGGACCGGCGCGGAGGGGCTCGGCGAGGGTGTTCTGGCCGCGCTGCGCTCGCCCGAGCCACCGCGAATGGAGGCCGTGCTCGGTGCCCTCGTCAACGAACTCTCCGATCTTCCAGGGGAGATCACCGTGGTCCTCGACGACTACCATCTGATAGATTCCGAGGGTGTCCACAGGATCGTCTCTTTCCTGTTGGAGCGCATGCCCGAGCGCTCGCAGCTCGTGATCTCCGGCCGCGTCGACCCGCCGCTCTCCCTCGCCAGGCTGCGCGCCCGGGGCCAGATGGCCGAGCTGCACGCCACCGACCTGCGCTTCACGCCAGATGAGGCGGCGGCTTTCCTGGGCGACGCGATGGACCTGGACCTCGCGGCCGATGACGTCGCGGCCCTGGAAGGGGTCACGGAGGGTTGGATCGCGGCCCTCCAGTTGGCCGCGCTCTCGATGCGGGAACGCAAGGACGCCTCGGGCTTCATCCGCTCCTTCTCGGGAAGCCACCGCGACGTCTTCGACTTCCTGGCCGAGGAGGTCCTGGAGAGACAACCTGAACGGGTGCAGTCGTTCTTGCTGGAGACCTCGATCCTCGGCAGCCTCAGCGGCCCGTTGTGCGACGCCCTCACCGGCCGCGACGACGGGCAGAGGATGCTGGAGGAGCTGGACAGGGAGAACTTGCTGGTCGTACCGTTAGACGACGAACGGTACTGGTACCGTTACCATCACCTTTTCGGCGAGTTCCTGCGCAGCCGCCTCGAACGCGAGCGACCCGAGCGGGTGGCGACGCTGCACCTCAGGGCCTCCGAGTGGTACGAGCAGAACGCGCTGGGAATCGAGGCGGTCAGGCACGCGCTCTCGGCCGGCGACCACGAACGGGCGGCGCGGCTGATGGAGCAGGGGATCGGCCAGACCTGGTACCGCGGCGAGGTTGTGACCCTGCTGGGCTGGCTCCAGAGGCTGCCAGAAGAGGCGATGCGCCGGCGGCCACTACTGCTGGTCTGGTATGCCGCCACGCTGATGCTTGTCGGCCGTCTGGACGGCGTCGAATCCCTGCTGAAAGAAGCCGAAGGTGTGATCGGACCCGCAGAACGGGGCCAGGAGCCGCGGCCGGGCGCGAGCGGGGAAGACCGCCGTTACCTGTGGGCGACCGCCGCGGCCGTCCGATCCCAGCACTCCCGGTTACAGGGCGATCCACAGGGCGCCATAGAGCAGGCGCGGCAGGCTCTCGATGTCCTGCCCGAGGATAACTTGAACCCGCGTCCCTTCGTTGCCATCGCTCTGGCGCAGGCCTATGAGGCGGCCGGCGACCTCGAGGCGGCGATCACAGCTTTCGCCGAGGCCGGGGCTCTGGGGCAGGCCGCCGGCCACGATTACGTCGCGCTGAGCGCCATGGCTTCTGAGGCGCGCCTGCAGCTGTCCCGGGGCCGGCTGCGCGAGGCGGATGGCGTTCTGCGGCGAGCCCTCGGGCTGGCGGCCGAGCGGGGAGCCGAGCTGCTGCCGGCAATGGGTAGCGTGCGCATCGGGATGGGCGAGCTCCTCTACGAGTGGGACGACCTGGACGCCGCGGCGCGCCACCTGACGGAGGGCGTGGAGCTGACAGGGCGGACGGGGGACTTCGAGGTCCTCATGTGGGGATATATAGCGCTCTCGCGGGTGAGGCTGGCACGTGGCGACACGGACGGCGCCCTAGTTGTGGCCCGGGAAGCGGAACGCGTGGCCCAGCGCTCCGGCTCCGACCACGCGATCGTGGACGCGGCGATCTGGAAGGCGCGGCTACACCTGGCAAGCGGAGATCTGGCCTCGGCCTCCTCCGAGCAGGAGCGGGCGGCGACCGTGGGCGAGGTCCGGCGCTCCTCGTGGGAGCTGGAGCGACTCATCCTGGCGCGGCTGCTCGTCGCCCGGAACCAGCCCGGCGAAGCGCTGCGGCTGCTGGCGCAGCTCCAGGAGACGGGGCGGACGGCGGGTAAGAGGATAGAGATCCTGGCGCTGCAAGCGCTGGCCCTGCGGGCAAACGACGAGAGAGAGCGAGCCGTTGGTGCTCTGGCAGAGGCTCTCATCCTGGCCGAACCCGAGGGCTACGTCAGGACCTTCGTCGACGAGGGGCCCCCGATGGCCGAGCTCCTCTCCGCGGTACTCGATGCCCGGCAAAGAGGCCGCCTCGAGTCGTTGAGACGCGTCCCGGCGCACTACCTCAGGAAGCTCCTGACGGCGCTGGAGCGGGACACTTCGGGAGCCGGCCCGCCGGCCGCGGGGCTCCCCGAGCCCCTGAGCGAGCGAGAGCTCGAGGTCCTACAGCTAATAGCAGCCGGCAAGACGAACCGCCAGATCTCCTCCGACCTCTTCGTCAGCGTGGGCACCGTAAAGACCCACATCAACAACGCCTACCGCAAGCTCGACGCACATAGCCGCACACAGGCCCTTGCTCGGGCCAGGCAGCTGGACCTGATCTAGGAGAGCGTCGTCAGCCGCAATCGGTCTCTGGCCCGCGTCATCAACCCCGTGCCTTTCCTGATCGTTTGCGGCCTCTCTCGGACCCTCGCACGAGGGCGCGCTTCAACAGCTGTTGCATGTGGCCTACGTAGCGCTCCTGCGACCAGCCACACTCGATAGTGAGCTGCTCCCAGTTCCGCACCGACAACATAGTCCACATCAGATCGACCGCCTCGTCGCGACTCCACTCGGGAGCGAGCATCCCGTCGCAATCGAGCGCCTCGATCGTAAGGCGACAGCTCTCGCGCACAGCTCCCATCCTGTCGTCCCACGCCGCCCCAGCAGCCTCGTCGCTCTCGCGCGTCCCCAGCAGCGCCTTTGCCATCCCGTAGACATCAGGGATGTAGTTGCCCCAGAACTCCACATACGCCTCCAGGCGCTCCACCCCGCCTGTCGCCTCCCTGAAGCGACGCCTTCGCTCCTCGAGCCCCTTGACCTCGTCCACGTAACGGGTCGTCTCCACAAGCAGCTTCGCCTGCGATCCGAAGTGGTCGTATACCGCCTGCCGCGAGATGCCGGCAGCATCGGCGATGTCGCGCATGCGGACGTCACGCCCGCGTCGCTCCTCCATCAGCCGCCGCGTCGCCTCGAGAATTCTCGTCCGCGTCTCTAATTCACCACTTGACACAACGTAAAGTATAGAGTAACTTTACACGGTGTCAATTTACACCGTGTAAAGCTAGCGAAAGGAGCCGGAGATGGAGAACGGGCAAGAGGCGAGGACGGTACTGGTCCTCGGCGGCACGAGCAAGACCGGCCGCAGGGTGGTACAGCGGCTCGAGGCGCGCGGCATGCCTGTGCGAGTTGGGTCCCGCTCCGGCGAGCCGCCTTTCGACTGGGAGGACCGCTCGACGTGGGCGCCCGTCCTCGAGGGGGTTGGATCCGCCTACATCTCGCACTACCTGGACGCGCTTCCGGGTGCGGCGGAGACGGTCGGTTCGTTC
>DATACV010000237.1:0-3559 GCA_036258875.1 Rubrobacteraceae bacterium | reverse complement strand
CGAACTTCCGACACCACTCTGACACCACCGGGAACGCGATACGGTGCCACACGGGGCAAGCCAGAGAAAGAGACCGGCCTAAGAATGCGGGTATTGCAACCTTCTGCAAGCCCCCGCAACGCGTGATCGATCACCCGTAATGAGATGAGGTCAGCGGTTCGGGTCCGCTCGTCGTCTCTCTTTCCTGTGAGGATTTGCAGGTAAAACGTCGTATGATACCGAGGCGCAAATTTGCGGTGAGGCGGCTTTACTGCAACCCGTTCAACCCTGGCGTTCTCTCGGTATCGGCTGACGGTCTGTTTACTGTCGTCCACTCGCAATTCATCGCGGATTCATTCTCAGTTCATCGCTGCCTGTTCTGATGGAAGGCGCAGGTTTGAGACACAGGATCGACCAGACCACGGCAAAACGTTCGGGTTCGGCCCTGGGAAGGGGATCCAGGACGAACGCGTATCGAGCGACCAGGAACACGATGGTGTCTGCAACGGGAAGTAGGGCTCTTCTCCAGAGGGAGGGACTGCCACGACCGCACACCCCACCGAGACCAGGGGCTGAAGTGACCACAGGAGCGCGAGGCGCGCCCGTACTCCGCGCTTCCGATAACACAGTAGTTGCGATATCGATGCTCCGAGCGGGGAGGCGGACATGGACCGCGTCGTAACGCCGAGCGGGCCGGTTCCGCCTCATCGACCGTGTGAGGCTCTCGCGCGGGAGGGCTTGGACGGCGACGCCGTTCATCGCTTTATCCTCGGAAGCGACGAGCATCCAAACAAGTTGAGCCGGGAAGAAGCGGCACAACAACTCGGGGACCGGTTCGCGCAGCTGGTCCTCCTGAAGGGTGTCTTCCCGCGCACCGCCAGGGAGGTGCTCAACGAGATCGAGCAGGCCGTGCCACCGGGCGACCCCCTCCGGACGCAGCAGTTCTTCCTCGTGGGGGAGGGTTCGCAGATTGCCCCTATCCCAGGTGTTGCGGTCAACCGGAGCCTCCGCTTCCTCGCGACGGTCGGGAGAGGGCCGGGTGGCCCCGACATCATGCTCAGCGCGTTCGGTCCTGACCGCGGGACCGTCGAGCTGATGGCCTGGGACCAGGAGATGGGTGGGTTTAACTACTACCGCACGGTCGGCGCGAGTAGTGCCTGGGTGTTCGCGGGCAACTCCCGCCACGCGCTGACGGCGCCCACCCGCGACAACGGGCCGTTCGAGAGCCACAAGAACGGACACTTCCTGATGAAGGAGCTGAAGTTCCCGTGGGTCCACTGGGAGTCGCCTGCGGCGCACATAGACGCGCAGGTCTTGGACGAGGAGCGCCTGCTCGGTCACCCGTGGGTCGCCAACCTCGCGCCAGGCGGCGCCTACACCCTGGAGGACAATGTCGCGATGCCGGCCATCCAGCGGTGGACCAGCGCACGGCTGGAGGCGCTGGTCTCCGGGAACTCCGATGAGACGCCCCGCCGCGTCCTCGAGCAGGTGTTGACGACCCTGACCGTCAACCTGGTGTCGAGCCAAACCTCGAGCGCGGCCGCCGTAAGCGGTGCGGTGCCGGAAGTAGATCTTCCCGAGACCTTCTTCGTCGACTCCGATTCGCTGTCCGGGGTCCTCGGTCTGGCGCCCCCTCCGCCGCCGTTTGTCTCTTCGAGCGTCTACGCCGAGAGCCTCAGGACCTTCGACGTGCATCTGACCGACCGCCGCGCGGCGTTCGAGCGGCCCGGGGACACGCACTTCGCCTTCGTCGTGCCCGAGCGCGCGTTCGAGGACAAGGACACCCTGGACCAGGCTATCGATCGGGAGATCGTGAGCCGGCGACTGGCCGCATGCCTGCTGATGGTGGACTTCCCGAACCCGATCTTCTCGGAGCGCCGCGAGCGGCTCCTCGAACACGTGCCAAACACCCCCTTCAGACAGGGCGGACGATTCTCCCAGGACGTCGCCGATGCGATCCGAGGCAGCGCGGCTGCAACCGAAGTCGGCACCCCCGAGCACGAGTTCGCACAACTGTGGGACGCAGGAGAGAACTTCGAGGCGTCGTTCAATACCTTGCTGCGGGAGTACTACGCGGCCTTCACCGAGCGGCTTGGGACGCAGGATGGCTTCGACAGCTATATGCGTCTCGCCGAATCGCGCCGCGACTTTGTCAGGGGCATGCCGATAGCGGAGAGCGATCTGTTGTTCTCGCGCACGAACATCCCGTCGGGGGAGCGGATCATGCTGGACGACGGCACCATCGAGGAGGCGTAGCCATGGCGATTCTCAGCCGCTTCGACACCCCCGGGCGCCTGGATGAGCTCTCCGAGGACCATCGCCTCGCGTGGAGCAGGGAGGTGGCCAGGATGATCGACGAGTTCACCGGCGCATTCCCGCAGTTCTACAACCCGACTGAGGAGAACACGCCCGCCGGTCTGCCGCCCGCCGCGATCGCGTGGCCCGCGTTCCCCGCCCGCGTGCTGCGGGAGGAAGGGCCAGGCGCGGCGCGCTGGGATCGCGCGGACGGCTCCCGGGATGAGCAGGATGAGTACTGCGAGTGGAGCGTGGAGCGGGGCGATGACGGCAAGATCACTCGGATCACCTTCACAACGGAGGTCCCGGATTACTGGGAGCACGTGGCTCAGAACGACCCCGACCTTCTCTTGGAGTTGTACCGCCGGTTCGTCGACCCCAGCGTCGAGCTCGACGACCTTTTCGACGATGGGGAGTACCTGGGCCGAAATCGGTGGAACACATCGACCGAAGGCCGCCTGGCCCACCTCGTGCAACAAACGAACACGCTCGGAGCGGCAATCAGGCTGGTAGCCGAGTCCACCATCTTGCGAGCTCGGGAGGACGGGACGCCGGTCACCGACCGCCAAGAGCTCGTCGTCTGTGCCCGCCTGGGCGACCCCTTCCGCAACAGCGACCCTCAGATCGCCGAGATCGTGAACAAGGCCGCTGCGTTGGGGGACGATATCACGTTGCTCGACCCTGCGGGGCTCTACCTCGACGAGCTCCAGTCGGCCGGAATGGAGACCCCCGACGGCGCAGACGCGGCCGAGTTCTGGAACATCGAACGCGGCGCGCCCGACAACGCCGTCCGGGCGAGCTTCGTGGTGCCCGAGGACCGCGGCTATGTCGTGGGCGACATCAGGGTCAACGGGCTCCCCATTACGTTTGGCGCTCAAGTCGCCGACAAGGTCCGTGTCCGCATTGGCGCCGTCGTGAAGCCCGGAGACCACCGGCCGGTGAGGCGCCCTTGCGAGTAGTAGGGCGTTGAAGACCCGGTCAGCCCCCGAGCACGGCCGGCGCCAGCGTGAACGAGCCAGGCGGGCTCGACGACCTCGGCGCTGCCGGGTGCGCGGCATGATGGTGCGCCGCGTTGAAGAGTGCATCGGCGAGGTACTGACCGATCTCGGGTACGGAGTTTGTTCGCGCCCGCATAATCAGAGCGGGTGAGCGTTCCTCAACCGCAGCCGAACTCGGCACCGCGCCTCGCCAGCACGCAGTCAGTCCTGATCGAATGAGTCCTGCCGGGATCCCGATGTTCGTATCGGAGGACGCTGCGAGGACCTACAGCGCCCTCGCAGCGTCA
>DATACV010000236.1:0-5772 GCA_036258875.1 Rubrobacteraceae bacterium | reverse complement strand
TACGCGGGCTCTACGCCCGAGGCCTTCAACGACCCGGCGCGCGGCAAGGAGATCAGCCTGCAGCAGATCAACCAGGGCGCTGACATCATCTACCACGCCTCTGGCGCCACGGGCGCTGGCCTCTTCGAGGCGGCGCGCGAGAAGGGCATCTTCGCCATCGGGGTCGACGCCGACCAGGCCAAGCTCTTCCCCGACGCCCCCATCCTGACCTCCGTGGTCAAGCGGGTGGATAACTCCATCTACCAGACGATAGAGGAGACCCGCAGCGGGACGTTCCCGGGCGGCGAGGTCGTCGAGTTCGGGCTGGACGACAAGGGCATAAGCCTCGCTCCGTTCGGCCGCTTCGACGGCGACGTCCCCCAGAACGTCAAGGACGAGGTCGACAACGCGCGGCAGGGCATCATCGACGGCGACATCAAGGTCCCCGACAGCCCGCAATAGGGAAGCCCGGGATGACCGAGAGGGAGACCGGCGAGGGGACGGCCGGGGTCCGCGAGGAGGCCCCGGTCGTCCTCGAGATGCGCGGCGTGACCAAGACCTTCGGCCCCGTGAAGGCCAACGACGACGTCTCCATCATGCTCAGGCGCGGCGAGATCCTCGGGCTGCTGGGCGAGAACGGCGCCGGGAAGTCCACCCTGATGAAGATCCTCTACGGCCTCTACAAGCCGGACTCGGGCGAGATCTTTGTAGACGGGGAAGAGGTGACCATCCACGACCCCAAGGACGCGGTAAGCCGCGGCATCGGGATGGTCCACCAGCACTTCACCCTCATCCCACCCCTCACCGTTGCCGAGAACATAGTGCTCGGCGCGGAGCCGAGGCGGGGCGCGAGCCTCGACCTCGAAGGGGCCGTAAAGGCCACCGAGGAGCTCTCCGAGCGCTACGGGCTCAGAGTCGACCCGCGGGCGCGCGTCGCCAACCTCTCGGTAGGCGAACAGCAGAGGGTCGAGATCCTCAAGGCCCTCTACCGCGAGGCCAGGATCCTCGTGCTCGACGAGCCGACCGCCGTCCTCACCCCGCAGGAGACCGAGGACCTCTTCGCCGTCCTCAAGGAGCTGGTCGCGGACGGGCTCTCGATCATCCTGATCACCCACAAGCTGGGCGAGCTCCTTGGCGTGAGCGACGAGATAACGATCATCCGCGACGGGCAAGTCGTCGACACGGTCAAGACGGACGAGACGAACGAGGGCGAGCTGGCCCGCCTGATGGTCGGGCGCGACGTGCTGCTGCGGGTGGAGAAGGGTGCCTCGGAGGTCGGGGAGCCGCGCCTCGTCGCACAGAACCTCGTCGTCCTCTCGAACACCGGCGCGCGGGCCGTGGAAGACGTGAGCCTGGAGGTGAGGGCGGGGGAGATCCTGGGCGTAGCCGGGGTGGACGGCAACGGTCAGACGCAGCTCGCCGAGGCGCTGGCCGGCGTGCGTCATATCGAGAGCGGCCATGTCTACCTGGACGGCGACGAAGTTACTCGCCTGGGGGGAGACGCCAGGCAGGAGCGGGGGCTCGCCTACGTCCCCGAGGACCGGGGGACCAAGGGCCTCGTACAGGACTTTAAGTTGTACGAGAACAACTCCCTGAAGACCTACGACGAGCCGCCGTTCTCCAGGTTCGGTTGGATCTTCCCGAAGGTCATGCGCCGCCGCGCCGCCGAGGCGCTGCGCGCTTACGACGTCAGGCCCCCGGACCCGGACGCCAGGGCCGGCTCGCTCTCGGGCGGAAACCAGCAGAAGGCTATCCTCGCGCGCGAGCTCTCCGGCGACCCCGGCGTCGTCATCGCCTCCCAGCCGACCCGCGGCGTGGACGTAGGTGCCATAGAGTTCATCCACCGCCAGCTACTCGAGCAGCGCGCCGAGGGCAAGGCGATACTCCTGATCTCGCTGGAGCTGGAGGAGGTACGCTCGCTCTCCGACCGCATAGTCGTCCTGTACGCGGGCAGGATCGTCGGCGAGGTAAGCCCCGAGGCCACAGACGAGGAGCTCGGCCTGCTGATGGCCGGACGGGGGACCGAGGAGAAGAGCGCGTGAGCGTCCGCAGGTGAGCGAGGACCGGCCGACTCGCGACCCTGGCGGAGAAGCCTCCCGCCCCCCGGCGTTCCGGCGTCTCCTGGGTGACGCCGCGAGCGCCCTCGTCTTCCCCCTCATAGCCATCCTGATCTCGTTCGTCTTCGGGGCGATCATCATGCTCCTCACCGGGTACGACCCGATCGCGGCCTACGGGGCCCTCTTTCGGGGGGCCTTCGGGTCGCCGCTCGCCCTCGGCCGGACCCTGCTCGGAGCGACGCCCCTGATCTTCACCGGCCTCGCCGTGGCGGTCGCATTCAGGGCAGGGCTCTTCAACATCGGCGGGGAGGGCCAGTTCTACATCGGGTCGATAACGGCCGCGGTGGCGGGCGTCTACCTTGGCTCCCTCGGCGTCGTCGGGATGGTGCTGGCATTGGCTGCCTGTGTGCTCACGGGCTTCCTCTGGGGCGCCATCCCCGGCGCCCTCAAGGCGTACCGCGGGGCACACGAGGTGATCACCACTATCATGCTGAACTTCGTGGCGATCTTGCTCGCGACCTACCTGGCGCTCAACCCCTTCAGAAGCGAGGGGCTCGTCCCCGGTACGGAGGCCATAGACCTCACGGCCCGCATCCCGTTCATCGGGCTGGGGCTCGGGCGTGCCAACTACGGCTTCGTCTTCGGGCTCGTGGCGGCGGTCCTGGTCTACCTGCTCCTGTGGCGCACGAAGAGGGGCTTCGAGATCCGGGCCGTCGGCCTCTCGCCGGGCGCGGCGAGCTACGCCGGCATGGGCATCGGCGTGAACACGGTCCTCGCCCTCGCCATAGGCGGGGCCCTGGCGGCCCTGGGCGGCGGGATCGAGGTCCTGGGCGTCTACGGCAAGATGTCCATACCGTTCGTCACGGGGCTGGGGTTCACCGGTATCGGCGTCGCGCTCCTCGGCCGTAACCACCCCGTGGGGGTAGTGCTCGGGGCCGTCCTCTTCGGCGGGCTCGCCGCGGGCGCCCAGGAGATGCAGTTCTCCACCGACGTGCCGCTACAGCTCGCCAACGTCGTCGGCGCCATCATCCTGCTCCTCGTGACCGCCACGAAGCTCGTCGAGCTCGTCGTCGGCAAGCGCGCCCGAGCCCTCGCCTCGGGCACCCACCTTGAGAGGGGGCTGGGACAGTAATGGAAGACCTCTTCGGCTCGTTCGGCGCCCTCCTCGCCTCGACGATCCGTAATGCGACGCCACTGATCTTCGCGGCTCTAGGCGGCATGTTCAGCGAGAGGAGCGGGGTGGTGAACATCGGCCTGGAGGGCCTCATGCTCATCGCCGCCTTCGCCGGTGTCGTCGGCGCCTTCATCTCGGGGAGCGCTCTCGTGGGCCTCGGCTTCGGCCTCGCCGCTGGGCTCCTCTTCGCCCTGATCCACGCCCTCATGTGCATCACCTTCGAGGCGGATCAGATAATCTCCGGCACCGCCATAAACCTGCTCGCGCTCTTCGGCACGGGCTTCGTGATGGTCCTGATCTTCGGCGGCGGCGGCACCTCCCCACGCGTCTCGGGCTTCAAGGAGGTGGCCATTCCCCTTCTCTCGGACATACCCCTGATCGGACCAGCCCTCTTCAACCAGAGCGTGCTGGTCTACCTGATGTACGCTCTGATCCCCATCACCTGGTTCGTGGTCTACCGCACCCCCTTCGGCCTGCGTCTGCGCGCCACGGGCGAGGTGCCTGAGGCGGTGGACACCGCCGGCGTGAGCGTGGCCCGCATGCGCTACTACGGCGTCGCACTCTCGGGCCTGCTGGCGGCCTTCGGCGGCGTCTACCTCTCTATGGGCATCCTCTCGGCCTTCACAGAGAACATGACGATAGGTCGCGGCTTTATAGCCCTCGCGGCCCTGATCTTCGGCCGCTGGAACCCGATCGGGGCCGCCGGCGCCGCCCTCCTCTTCGGCTTCGGCCTGGCGGTCACCTTCCAGGCGCCGCAGGAAGCCCTCCCCCTTGAGTTCATCCAGATGATCCCCTACATCCTCACCGTCGTCGCCCTCGCCGGCTTCGGCGGCCGCGCCATAGCCCCCGCCGCCATCGGAAGGCCCTACCGCAAGGAGTAAGCCCGGACGGCCAGGAGAGAGCAGGTCGGGCGAAGGACCCCAGCCAGGTGAACCTCCGAGAGATATGGCACCGGACGGGCATGCGGTCCTGGAGGCTCGTCTCGCTGCTCCTGGGCTTCGCCATCGTGCTCTTCGTGGTCGTGCCCCTCGCGCGTTACTCCGGGGTGATTGACTCCCTCGGATTCACCTGCGATGCACAGGAGAAGGCTGTACTGATGGATTTCCCGCAGTACGGGGGAAGGGTGGTTGGGAAGGACATTACAGGTCCGCTTGGCGGCGAAGTGTTGAACTTCCCCCCGCTGCAAGAGCCTCCGCCGGGGTGCGCATTGGAGTTCACAGACCGGCAGGCGACCTCGATGCAGGTCGCGGCTTACTACGAGAGGCAGCTCACCGAGCATGGATGGCAGGTTGAACGGGTTCCCGTGTCCCGAGATCCTCAGAGCGAAGCGCCGGGAGACTTCATATACCCCCACGTCGATGGCACCCGCGACGACCTGCGCTACGAGGTTCACTACTGGCCCACGAGCCTGCACGGAGGCTCGAAGATGTCTGATCTTACGGCAGATGCTCTCAACAGCGAGGGCACGGGAGTGCACGTCCTCGTGTACAGGCGCTAGCGCAAGAAACGGGCTAGCCGGAGGGCCAGCAGGGCGCCGCCGATCAGCAGCACGCCCGCGAGCGGCGCGCCGCCCGTGTCCGGGAGGACGGAGAGGCCACCGTCGTACGGGTCGTCGGTCCGGCCTCCTTCCAGGATGACGATCCTGCCTGCGACACCCCGCGTCGGGTAGGACTCGGCCACGGGTCCGGAGTAGGTCGCCTCCACCATCTGCCCGACCCGCAACACCTCGAAGTCGACCGGCGCGAGCTCTTCATCTCGCTGCTCGAGTATCTCCGTCTCATCCGTCACGGCAAACTCGCCCTTGGCCGAGCCCGACTCTTCGGAAGGGTTCTCCTCGACGACCACGATCTCCGCGCTGCGGCTGACCTCGGTTACGACACCGCGGACGCCGGTCTCGGGGGACTGCGCCAGTGCCATGGGCGCCAAGGCCGCCGGCGCCAACGCCCACCCCAGCACCCCAAGCAGCACCAGGGCGCCCACGTGCCACAGCGTGACCTTCACGACCCGAACCCCCGGGCTAGAACCCGATCTTCCTGTCTTTGCCCTTCTCCGGCTTCTTCTCGGGCTGATCCTCCGCCTCTTCGGTCTCGAAGTACTCGACGCCGCCGAGCAACATCCGCGGCTCCACGTCGAGGCCGGCGGCGAGCTTGCGGATCGTGGACGGGTAAGCTCTGCGCTGGCCGGTCTCCAGCTTGGAGATCGTGTCCCGAGCCACCCCACTCCTCGCCGCCAGGTCCTCCTGGCTCATCACCGCCCGCCGCCGCAAGTCCCGCAACCACGGAAGGTCCATTACCGCCTCCTCCAAAACACTACAAAAAACTTGCCAAAACACTACAACAGTGCTACCCTCCAGTATAACGTGTCGGCTGCTTCGGGAGGCTATTGAAGATGAGCGTGGACCCCAGGCTGGTCGTTCCCTACGTTATAGAGCAGAGCCCGCGCGGGGAGCGGTCGATGGACATCTATTCGCGGTTGTTGAACGACCGGATCGTCTTCCTCGGGACGCCGGTGGACGACCAGGTGGCGAACGCCATCATCGCGCAGCTGTTGCACCTCGACAGC
>DATACV010000235.1:0-7810 GCA_036258875.1 Rubrobacteraceae bacterium | reverse complement strand
CGAGGTCTTTACCTCTGCGGGCTTCGAGTGGCGCAACGCGGGATGCTCGATGTGCCTCGGGATGAACCCGGACATCCTGCGGCCCGGCGAGCGCTGCGCCTCGACCTCCAACCGCAACTTCGAAGGGCGCCAGGGCAAGGGTGGCAGGACGCACCTCGTGAGCCCCGCGGTAGCGGCAGCGACCGCGGTCATGGGCCGCTTCGCCTCTCCGAGCGAGCTCGGCGTCCCCGTGGAGGTGAGCTAGTGGAGCCCGTGAAGAAGGTGGAGGGCAAGGCGCTGCCGCTCGGCTGGGAGGACGTGGACACGGACCAGATCGTCCCGAGCGACGCCCTCAAGCGGATAGAGCGAACCGGCTTCGGCCAGTTCCTCTTCTCCAGCTGGCGCGAGGACCCGGACTTCATAATGAACAGGCCCGAGCACGAGGGTGCCGTCGTGCTCATCGCCGGCAAGAACTTCGGGAGCGGCTCCAGCCGCGCGCACGCGCCGTGGGCCATACAGGACTACGGCTTCGGCGCCGTCATAGCCCCCTCCTTCGCCGACATCTTCAAGAACAACTGCGCCAAGATAGGGCTCCTGGCGGTGGAGCTTTCCGAAGAGTCGGTGCAGGAGCTCCTCGACATCGTCCGCGACGACCCGGAGGCCCAGGTCTCCGTGGACCTCGAAGGACGCATCGTCAAGGGACCCGGCTTCGAGGAGCCCTTCGCCTTCGACAACTTCGCCCGCTACCGGCTCCTCAACGGCCTCGACGATATCGGGTTGACCCTGACCCACGAGGACGAGCTCGAGGAGTTCGAGAGGTCGCGCCCAGGCTACCTGCCGAAGGTCCTCTAGCCTCAGGACGGTTCTCGATACAAGAGAACCACCGCCGCGAGAGTGGCCGGGCTCCGACAAACTAGCGCCGCGCTGCTCGCTTCTCCGGTTCATCCGGCGTAGACGGGGCTGGTAGCCTCGCTTCGCACGTCCGGCATGCCGGGGACCGGGGGCGGGCCGGCGACTGCCTGATCCCCTGAGCTGACACCGGACGGTGCGCTGGGGCTGTGCCCTGCGGCGACCGGCAAACGGGTAGGGTATTTCGAGGTTCCTGGTGCATAATCGAGCAGAGATGAGGTCCGTCATCGCGTCCGAACTTGGCGGCTCACGATGAGCTGGATACCCGCTGCGCTGCGCCCCTTGAGGCACCGCGACTTCCGGCTACTGTGGACCGGCCTCGCGGTCTCGCTCGTGGGGAGCGGCCTGTGGCTGGTCGCGCTGGCCTGGCAGGTTATAGAGCTTGGCGGAGGTCCCACGGAGCTCTCGCTCGTCACCGCCCTCTATTCCGTCGGCCTTCTCGCCTTCCTTCTCGTCGGGGGCGTCGCCGCCGACCGGCTGCCGCAGCGGCTCCTCATGCTCGCTTCGGACGTCGTTCGCGCCGTTGTCCTGCTCGTCCTCGGGCTGCTCTCGGTCTCCGGCGATCTTCGGATCTGGCACCTCGCCGCGGGCTCGCTGGTGATCGGGGCCGGCGAGGCATTCTTCTTCCCCTCCTACACCGCCATCTTGCCGCGCCTGCTTCCCGAGGGGGAGCTGCTCGCGGCCAACGGCCTGGAGGGGACGCTGAGACCTCTCGCGCAGCAGGCCGCAGGGCCGGCTATCGGGGGTGTCGCGGTCGCCGCGCTCTCGCCTGGAGTCGCGATCCTCGCCGGCGCCCTGACCTACGTGGTCTCCGCCGGCTGCCTGCTGGCGATGAACGTCCGGCCTGTGAAGGCGACTAGCGCGCCTCCGGCTCCCGGCCTGGCGGCGGTCCTGATCGACCTGCGCGAGGGATGGCGCTACGTGCGGACTACAAGCTGGCTGTGGGCGACGCTCCTGTTCGCGCTCGCCCTCGTGCTGTTTATCGTCGGGCCCCTGGAGGTGCTGCTGCCCTTCGCGATCCGCGACAACCTCGGCGGCGGGGCCGACGAGTACGGCCTGGCGCTCGCCGCCTTCGGGGTGGGCGGCGCGGTGGGGGCGCTCGCTGTCTCCTCGGGTGAGCTGCCGCGCCGCTACCTCACCGTCATGATCCTGATGTGGGGTCTCGGCTCCCTGCCGTTCGCGGCCCTGGGCGTGGCCGGTGCCCTGTGGATCGTATGCTTGGCCCTGTTCGTCGTCGGCGCGACCTACTCGGCGGCGATGGTGATCTGGGGCACCCTGCTCCAGCGCCGGGTGCCCGAGGGCCTGCGCGGCCGCGTCTCGAGCCTGGACTTCTTCGTCTCCCTGGCCCTGATGCCAGTCTCGATGGCGGTGGCCGGCCCCGCCGGGGCCGCCTTCGGGCTCACCGCCGTCTTCCTGGTCGCCGGGGGCGTCCCCGTGCTCCTGGCGGCAGCGGCGATCCTGGTCCCGCGCCTCGACCGCGACGAGCTCGCGCATCCCCTCGATCACCCGACCGAGGATCGGCCCGAAGCCGGAGGGCCCTCTCCGTGAGTTCCACCCTCACGCTAGCCTCTTCGAGCTTGCCAAGGTTTGCGTCAAGGTTCTCAGGGTCTTGGGGGTGCTCAACTGGAGCAGGGTCCGTACTCCCCTACCCTTAAAACCTCAAAGCCTAAGAGCCTTGCCTACGCCCTTCGAGGCAAGCAAGGAAGCCCACTCCTTCTCGAGCTCGGCGGCTATCTCGCCGGGGACCTCGACGCCACCGGTCCGGGCGTCCCAGGGTCCGCCTGCCAGGGGGCCTTCCTTGAGCATGGAGCGTGGGAGGATCTCTTCGGCATCGGGGTCGAGCAGGACGTCGAGGCGGATGGGCACGTAGAGGGCCAGCTTGCCTTTCCTGGCCTCGGCCTCGTCCCAGTGCGCTTGCCGGTAGACCTCCGAGGTGGCCCAACCGGAGGCGAAGATGCCCCGGCGCTCACCGCTCGTGTGTCCCTGGCGCATCATGAACACGCGGTCTCCGGCGGAGATCCTGCGGTTGCGGCCGCAGCTCCACGAGGTCGCGTAGTAGCCGTGATCGTGTACGTCGTCTATGCAGTCCCGCAGGTCCTCCCACTTGTACGACTTCTCCGGGTTGAAGGTAAGGAGGTAGGTAGGCGCGAGGTCCCTTTTCGGCAAGAAGACCGGCTCCGTGTACCTCTCGACGCCGAGGATGCGGTCGATCTCGTCTTCGAGCTCCGTGAGCGCGTCCGGGGCGGCCGGGTCCCCGTGGTAATGTTCTACGCTCTTGGAGCTTCCGTCCTCGTACTCGACTGAGGTCAGGCAGCCGGGGGCGCCGGCGAACTCACGGCTCGTGTAGCGGTCTTCGAGGCGGGAGTAACGGGCCCTCTGCAAGGCCTCCGCCAGGCGTTCCAGCCTCCTCTCGGAGATATTCCACCTGTGGCCGCCCGTTCTCGCGACGTGGGCCTCCCCGAAGTACGACACTTCGCCAGTTCCCCGGACCGTTACCTCGTAGACCGGGCACGGTCCGGGGCAGGGGGTGCGCCGCAGGGTTAGCTTCTCGATCCTCGAGGCCAAGGTCACCTCTCCGAAGACTGGTGCGCGGATTATACGGGAACGCTCGTCAGAGCCACCCGCAAGGGTTATTGCCCCGGCAACGGTCCGTCGCTACGATGGGCGCGGTTGCCGTCCAGCCAGAAAGGACCGGGGTGCCCGAAGTCGCGATCATGATCGAAGGCCAGGAGGGGATCAACTGGGCGCGCTGGCGGCGGCTGGCGCGGACGGTCGAGGACGCCGGCTACGCCGGGCTGTACCGCTCGGACCACTTCACCAACCCGACCGGCCCCGTCTTGGATGCCCTGGAGCTGTGGTCCTCCCTGACCTGGCTCGCGGAGAACACGAGCCGCATAGAGTTCGGGCCGCTCGTCTCGCCGTTCTCGTTCCGCCACCCGGTCATCACCGCCTGGCAGGCCTCGGCCGTAGACGACCTGGCCGGCGGCCGCCTCCAGCTCGGCGTCGGCGCGGGCTGGCAGGAGCGCGAGCACGAGATGTTCGGCTTCGACCTGCTGGATACGGACCGCCGCTTCGCCCGCTTCGAGGAGGGGCTCGAGGTAGTCACCCGGCTGCTGGGGAACGAGGAGCCCGTCTCGTTCGACGGCGAGTTCTACAGGCTGCGCGACGCCGAGCTGATGATCCGGTCCCCGCGGCCCGGCGGACCGCCCATCGTCATCGGCGGCAACGGACCGCGGCGCACGCTCCCCCTGGCGGCCCGCTACGCCGACGAGTGGAACGCGGTCCTCGTTACCCCGGAGCGGTTCGCGGAGCTGAACGCCCGCCTGGAGGAGTTCCTGGACGAAGCCGGACGCCCGCAGGAGCAGGTGCGCCGGACGCTGATGACGCGCGCCATCTCCGGACGCACGGCGGCCGACGTCGAGCGCAAGCTCGCGGGCCAGCCCGCGGCCGAGCTTCGCGCCCGAGGAATAATCGTGGGCACCGGGCCCGAGGTAGCCGAGCAGCTCGGCCCTCTGGACGAGGTAGGGGTCGAGCGGGTGATGCTGCAGTGGCTGGAGCCCGACGACGTAGACGGCCTTGAGGCAATGGCCGAGTCGGTCCTGTCCCGGTAAGCCCCCGGCGGCTAGAATGGGAGCATGGCTCCCCACGCGAGACTGGTCGGCATCAACCACGTAGCCCTTGTGGTAGGCGACATCGACGAGGCGCTGGAGTTCTACGGGCGCCTCTTCGAGGTCAGGCTGCGCGGGCGCGGTCCGGGGATGGCGTTCATCGACGCGGGGGACCAGTTCATCGCGCTCTCCGAGGGACGTGGCCAGAAGAGCGACGAGCACCGCCACGTCGGGATGGTGGTGGACGACAGGCGCGCCGTGAGGCGGGCGCTCAGAGAGGCGGACGTCGAGGTACTGCCCGGCAGGAGGGGGCTGGAATTCCTCGACCCGTGGGGCAACCACTGGCAGGTGGTGGAGTACTCGGAGGTCCAGTTCACCAAGGCCCCGCACGTACTCGGGGGGATGGGCCTCGACCACCTGAGGAAGAGCGAGGACGCCCTGGAGGAGCTGCGCAAAAAGGGCCTGGCGCCGGACTAGAAGGGTTTGCGGAGAGGATGAGCTATTGGAGAAGGTTCTGAGGCTTGCAGGCTTCAAGGCACTCAGGCTCCTGGACTTCGGGACTCGGTCGAGGGCTGTAACTCATCACCTCAAGACCTCAATGCCTTGGGGCCTCGCGTCGCGGAAGGCGCCAACCTCTGGCAAGGCGTTTTAGTGTGGATGAATCTAAGGCGGAGATACAGGAGATCGTCGACCGGGAGACGAGGGCCTGGGACACGGGGGACGTGGATCTGCTGCTCAGCGTGTTCCACCCCGACATGGTCTGGCCCTGGCCGAAGACGCCGCGTTCTCACGACCCGATGGAGTGGGTTCTGGAGTGGGGGAGGTACGACGCGGAGCGGTGGGGGAGGGGCTGGCGGGAACTCTTCGAGACACACGAGCTGGTGCGCAACGAGCGGGAGACCCGGAAGATCGAGGTCTCCAGGGAGGGCGACGGGGCCTTCGCCGTTGTGGACATAGACACCGCGTGGCGCGACCACGGGGGCGAGGAGATGAGCTGGAAGGGCCGCGTGTGGAAGGTGTACTCGAAGGTGGGTGGCGAGTGGAAGATGACGATGCACACGGGGGTGCTCGAGTACCCGTAGGATCCAGGTGAGCAGGGGGGTGTAAGAGCGCGTGGGCATCGCGGGCGACTTAGCGCTCATACTGGTCGCGGCCCTCCTCGGCGGGCTCGTCGCCCGGCAACTAGGGCTGCCCCTGATCCTGGGCTACATCCTGGCCGGCGTCGTGGTAGGGCCGAACACGGGGGGGCCGACGGTCAGCTCGGTCCACGACATCGAGCTTCTGGCCGAGATCGGGGTGGCGCTGCTCCTCTTCGCGATCGGGCTGCACTTCTCGCTGGACGAGCTGGCCCCTGTGCGGCGCGTCGCTCTCCTTGGGACCGCGGCGCAGATGGCACTCACGATAGTCTTCGGCTACGCGCTCGGGCGGCTGCTCGGCTTCGGTTGGCAGGAGGCCGTGTGGTTCGGGGCGCTGCTCTCGCTCTCGAGCACTGCTGTAGTCCTCAAGTCGCTCTCCGAGCAGGGCGTGGTGGGGACCCTCTCCAGCCGGGTCATCCTCGGCATGCTCGTAGCGCAGGACCTCGCGGTCGTGCCCCTCATAATCCTCCTGCCCGAGCTCGGCAACATCGGCGCCGGGCTCTCCGATCTTGGCGTCGCGGCGGTCGAGGCGACCCTCTTCGTGGTGGTGATGGTCGTGTTCGGGAGGCGGGTCCTCCCCTGGCTCATGGCGAGGGTCGCGGCCTGGAACTCGCGGGAGCTGTTCCTGATCTCCGTGGTCGCCATCGGGCTCGGGGTGGGCTACGCTACCTACCTCTTCGGCCTCTCGTTCGCCTTCGGCGCGTTCGTGGCCGGGCTCGTCCTGAGCCAGTCGGACTACAGCCACCAGGCGCTCGCCGACGTGGAGCCCTTGAGGGACGTCTTCGCGATGCTCTTCTTCGTCTCCGTCGGGATGCTCCTCGACCCGGCGTTCTTGCTGGAGAACGCGGGTACCGTGGCGCTCGTGGTCCTGCTCGTCTTCGCGGTCAAGGGGCTCATCTTCGCCGGTACGGTCAGGGCGTTCGGGTACGGGAACATCATCCCGTTCGCGGTGGGCCTGGGGCTCTTCCAGGTCGGGGAGTTCTCGTTCGTAATCGCGCGGGTGGGCCTTGGCGCCGAAGCCATCTCCCAGATGAGCTACTCGATAATGCTTACCACTGCGGTGATCACGATGGCTTTGACCCCCTTCGCGATGCGGCTCGCGCCGCTCGTGTACGGCCGCTGGCGCGAGCGGTTCCCGATGGAGACGATGAGCACCTTCAACCTGCCAGAGATGGGCCTCCGGGACCACGTGGTCATAGCCGGCTACGGCAGGGTCGGCTCCTTCGTGGCCAGGCTGCTCGCGCGCCTGGAGCAGCCTTTCGTCGTCGTGGACTCGAACCCGGGACCGGGGGACAGGGCGAGGGGCGCGGGCTACCCGGTCGTCTACGGCGACGCGGGCGCCGAGCCGGTGCTGGAGGCGGCGGGGGTGAGGCGGGCGCGGCTGGTCATCGTCACCGTGCCCAACCCCGTGGGGGCGCGCCTGGTGGTCACGAGGGTACGCTCGCTCAACCCCACCGTGCACGTCGTCGCCCGCACCACGACGGTGGAGCAGCTCGAGGAGCTGGGGCGGCTCGGGGTCTACGAGGCGGTGCACCCCGAGTCCGAGGCCGGTCTCGAGCTCGGGCGCCAGGCCCTCTCGCACCTCGGGGTCGCGGTAGGGGACATCCAGCGTTTCGCCGACGAAGTGCGCCGCGAGCTCTACGCCCCGATCACCCGCCAGGGTACCGAGGGCGACCTCCTCGCACAGCTCGGGCGGGCCTCGCGGCAGATCGAGACCGAGTGGGTCAGGCTGACCGAGAACAGCACGCTGGGGGGGCGGACGATCGGGGAGCTGGGCGTGCGGACTAAGACTGGCGCGTCGGTGGTGGCGATCGTGCGCGACGACCTCGTGGTCGCGAGCCCCGGACCCGACGACCGCTTCGAGGCCGGGGACCTGGTCGGTGTGCTCGGCACCCCGGAACAGCGCGCCGCCTTCGTGGCGCTGACGTAGCGGCGGACCGTCGTTTACCGGCGGCACCTCGCGGGTAATTACCGCCTCGGGCGCCCGGCACGGGCGGCTAAAGGACGGATCACAGCCTGGACGAGGGTCATCCTCACGCGGCCGGGCCGTCCGGATCGATGCACAGCTCCAGGAAAGGAGAGGGCCGTGGCCGATGAGCTGCAGGGACGCAAGGTAGCCATACTCCTCGCCCCGGTCGGGTCTGAGCAGGTCGAGTTCACCGAGCCCAAGAAGGCCGT
>DATACV010000234.1:0-4988 GCA_036258875.1 Rubrobacteraceae bacterium | reverse complement strand
GAAAACCAATAATCCCCCCAATCAACATACAGTGGAGGACCGCGAGTCCCGAATGGGCCCAGATCCAAACGCGTTATGGCTGCACAGCCAGAGAGCTGAGGATGGGCCACCCGCCAGTTCCTACGATGGCGGGTGGCCCATACTCAGCTCTCTGGCTGCGCAGCTATCACCCGTTTGGATCTGAGTCCATCCAGGACTCGCGGTCCGTCCCTGTCTTGCGACGGACGTAAGGTTTGTTTGCCGAGGTCGGGTTGTTGATTGAGGGATTATTGGTTTTCTTCTTGGTGCTCTGGTGTGGCTCTCTTTACGGTGTGTTTCGGATTGCTCGGGTTGGCTGTGATAGAGTATTATGGGTATTGCTAACGGCGTCGCTGCAGAGCGTACCTGAGAAACAACTCGCCGCCGGCCAGATGGGTGGACAAGACGCTCAGGAGCCGCGGGCCCGACTGGAGCGGACCATCCAGGAGTCCTCCCCCGGTGGCGCCTCCGAGCAGTTTCGGGGCCAGCGTGAGGAACAGCTCGTCGGCGAGGCTCTCGGAGATGAGCGAGTGGTTGAGCGCAGGTCCGCCTTCTACGACGAGGATGTTCACCCGGTGCTCGGCTTTGACGGCCTGCAGCGCAGCTCGCAGGTCCACCCTGCCGTCTTCGAGGGCTGGCACGCCGAGGGTGCCAGCCGCGACCTCGGGGTCCTGGAGATAGTCGTATGAGGGGGTTAGGAGGAGAACCTCCTGGCCTTCGCCGAGCACCAGGTTCGTCTCGAGCGGGACGTCGCCGCTAGCGGTGACTATCACCGCGAGGGGTTGCCTGCCGCTATGCGGCGCGTCGAGCCCCAGGGAGAGCTTCTCGGCGCGCAGCGTGTTAGCGCCGATCATCACGGCGTCGGCCTTTGCGCGGAGGTTGCGCATGGTCTGGCGGTCGACTCTGCTGCCCAGACCGGCTGCTCTGCCCCCGACGGAGGTCTTTCCGTCGACCGAGGCCACCATGTTGACGATCACGTACGGCCGCGAGCGGTCTCGCCATCCCCCTGCCGGCGGCAGCTCGAGGTCCTCGTAGATGGCGTCCGCGGCGATCTCGCGCGCAGGGAGCGGGTAGAGCCGCGTCGCTTTCCCTATCAAGGCTCCCAGGTCAGACCCTGAAGGGGGCGTACCGGGCGGCCGCGGCGCGCGGGAGGCTCACGTCCATGCGGAGCCCCGAGGGGGTGTTCTCCTGGGCGTGGATCTCCGCGAGCCCGTAGAGCCGGCTCGCAGCCGCGTACTCGGCGTGCGGAATGAAGACCTCCATGCGCTCCCTCTGGGAGGCTATCGCGGCGTAGATCCTCTCCAGCAGCGCGTCGCAGCTCTCCTCGAGGGCGCTTATCATGACGGCGTCGGGGTAGTCCCTGCGCAGCTTCCTCACCCGCTCCTCGGAGAGGAGGTCCATCTTGTTCAGGCAGAGGATGATCTCCGCGGGGGCGGACCCCCCATTCTTGGTCGTAAGGCTCTGCGCGAGAGTGTCTCTCACGGTCCGGATCTCGTCCTCCAGCTCGGCGCTGCTGGCGTCGGCGCAGAGCACCTTCACGTCGGCGTCGCCGGCTGCCTCAAGGGTCGAGGCGAAGGAGTGGACGAGCTGCGTGGGCAGCTTCCTTATGAACCCTACCGTGTCAGTGACGACGAAGTCCGGTCGGGCGCCGTCTTCCCCGTCCCTGCTCCTCCCCTCCACGAGGCGCGTGGTGGTCTCCAGGGTCTCGAAGAGCCTGTCTCTGGTTGACCTCGCGGCGCCGCTCAAGGCGTTGAGGACTGTGGTCTTGCCGGCGTTCGTGTAGCCCACCAGCGCGACGGTGGGCGGGCCCTCACTCTTGAGCCTGGCCCCCCGCACGGCCCTGGCCGCCCGCTCCTCGTCGAGCCTGCGGTTTATGGTCTCCATGCGGCGGCGGATGGCGCGCCTGTCGTACTCGAGCTGCTGCTCGCCTGGTCCCCTGGCCAGCACCGTGCCGCCGCCGAGGCGGCTGAGCTCGGGGTTCCTCCCCTTCACCCTCGGCAGCCTGTACTCGAGGTCCGCAAGCTCGACCTCGAGGCGGCTCGCCGCGTCCCTGGCGTGCGCCTCGAAGATGCGGATAATGAGCTCCGTCCTGTCCACGACCGTCGCCCCGGCCGCCCTCTCCAGGACCCGCGCCTGAGAAGCCGTGAGCTCGTCGTCCGCGACCACGAAGGTCGCGCCAACCTCGGATACGAGGTCGCGCAACTCGTCCCGCTTGCCGCGCCCGAGGTACCCCGTGCCGTCGAGCCGGCCCTGCTCCAGAACCCCCGCGACCTCCATGCCGAGCGTCGTCGCCAGCCGGCCAAGCTCCGCCACGTACCGCGGCTCCCCCGCCCCCACCAGCACGGCAGCCTCTCCGTTGTTCCTCTCTTCGTTCATGGTCATGTTCATGGCCATATCTTACCATGCATACTATTTATATCCGGATAACCCTCGACGACTTTGAAGGGGGCTCTGCCTTCGAGGGTTCGGGCGAGCTTGTCGAACCAGCGCCTCTGGCGACGGGCGAGCCGGCGGGTGCGGGCGGCGATGCGGAGGGTGGCCTCGTCTAAGGTTATCGCGCCCGAGAGGTGTTCGAGGAGCTCGCGCACCCCTATCGCGTCTGCTACCGAGGCGGTCAGACGGACGCCGGTGGCTTGCATCCGCGCGAGGCGGGTCGCCTCCTCGAGGCCCGCGTTCGCAATCCGCTCCGAGCGTCTCAGTATCGCGCTGTCCAGCGCATGGGTGTCGGGGCGGAGGTAGATCACGGCGGTGTCGTAGCGGAGGTCCCCTTCCCAGACCGAACGCCGCCTCCGGGCGCCGGCCAGCTCGAGCTCTTTCTCGCGGGTCGCCCGGCGCGCGTTTTTCGCGCCCGCGGTGAGGCTCTCGGCGAGCCGCCTGGTCGCCGGGTCCACCTTCGGCGCGAGGGGGACGTCGAGGACGATCGCGTTCAGGTACATACCGGTCCCGGCGTCCAGGACGAACGGCGCGTGCGCTCGCGCGATGGCCTCCTCGGCCCGTTCTCTGTGGCGGGCGACCGTCCACTCCTGCGTGACGGAGGAGATGCCGACGAGCTCCGCGGGACGGCGCCGCGCCTGGTTGGTGATCCGGGGTATCTCGCGGTAGACCTGCATCGAGTCTACGACGAGCGTGGGAACGAAGACCTCGTGCTCTTCGGTCAGCCTGTCGGCCAGCGCGTCCGCGACCTCGCTCTTGCCACTCGCCGTCGGTCCGCACACCACGAGGGTTTTCTTTGTGGCCATCAGCTGCCAGCCCTCAGCTTTCAGCCATTAACTTTCAGCTTCTATGGCGTCTCGACTCTCTCCGCGTAGAGGACGTGTGGTCCCGCGGACTCTATCCTTGCGCTGACGTACTCGCCGGGCGCGGCATCGGTCCTGACGTGCACGGCGTGCCCGCTCCAAGTCTCGCCTATGGCCTTGCCGTCCTCCGTGCTCCCGTGGCGGACGTAGACGTCTTCGAGGCTCCCCACCTTGCGCTGGTTGCGGGCGAAGGCGTTCTGCTCGACGGCGCGCAGTACCTCGAGGAAACGGCGCTGCACGACCTCCGGCGGCACGACGCCGCCGAGCTGCGCGGCCTCGGTCCCGCGCCGCGGGGAGAACTTGAAGATGTAGGCGGAATCAAAGGCGCAGTCCTCCACGAGGGCGAGGGTCCGCTCGTGGTCCTCCTCCGTCTCGCCGGGATGCCCGACAATTATGTCGGTGCTTAGAGTCCCGTCGGGGACCGCCTCGCGGAACACCTCGATCTTCTTGCGGTACCTCTCGGCCTTGTAGCCGCGGTGCATGAGCTTGAGCATCCGGTCAGAGCCCGACTGCACGGGCAGGTGCAGCCTCCTGACTATCGTATCTTTCGAGCCGATCAAACGCAGCGTCCGGTCCTCCATGTTGGAGGGGTGGCTGGTCGTGAACCACACCCGCGGCGCCGCGTCAGCCACCCGCTCGAGAAGGTCGCAGAAGCGCTTCCCCTCGGACCTCCAGGCATCGACCGTCTGCCCGAGCAGCGTCACGTACCCGGTCCCGCTCGACACAAGTCCCTCTACCTCGGCCACCACGTTCTCTAGCGGCCGGCACACCATCCTTCCTCTAACCGAGGGCACGATGCAGTAGCTGCACTGGTAGTTGCACCCGGTCATGATCGTCACGAACGCGCTGTGCTCTCCCTCGGTTCCCGGGAGCTCCGGAGTGTACGTCTCGCGCATCGTGGGTAGCCCTACGAACTCGGCCAGCTCGTATGTATTATGTGTACCCAATACCAGGTCTATGTCGTACTGGCGCTGGAGGTCTGTGGATTCGTCGGAGGCGCCGATGCAGCCCGTGAGGGCTACCTTCTTGACGCGGCCCTCGCGCTTGAGGCGGCCCAGCTCACCGAGGTGGCCGCGGACGCGGTCGACGGCGTTCTCGCGCACGTAGCAAGTATTGAGGATGACGAGGTCGGCCTCCTCGTAGGAGTGGACCTCGGCGTAGCCGGCGTCGAGGATCATGCGCCGCATACGGTCGGAGTCGTGGACGTTCATCTGGCAGCCGAAGGTGCGGATGCAGGCCGTCCTGGTCTCCCCCACCGCGGGGTCGCTGGCGGCCTGCCGAATCGTTGGCTTGGTCGAGATGCGGACCGGGGTCGCGGTCCGGGGCGTGTCTGCGGTCTCACTCATAGTCTTCCTCCGGCTCGTAGACACGGGCTCTCAAGGTGATCTCCCCGGGGCGGCTCTCCAGCGCGAGGTCCCCGAGCTCCAGGTAGCTCGCCCTCGCCGCCCGCCTCAGTATAGCCGCGATCTCGCCCCTCTCCTCCTCACCCACGGCGAGCAGCGGTCCCTCGCCGGCTACCGGCAGCGCCTTACGCTCGTTCGCCCGCCCGCCCCCAGCTTCAGCTTCCACCGCTGCGACCGGTCTTACCTCCCCGCGCCAGACCCTCTGCGCTGTGCGCAACGAGAGTTCAAGTCCGACCACCGCAGCCGCCTCCCGCAGATCAGCCGCGGAATC
>DATACV010000233.1:0-1794 GCA_036258875.1 Rubrobacteraceae bacterium | reverse complement strand
CTCCTCGGCCATGTAGTTGAAGGCCCTGGCGAGCTCGCCGAGCTCGTCCCTGCTGACCACCGGGACCGTCGTTGCGTAGTCCCCCGAGGCTACCCTTATGGCGGCGTCGCGGGTCTCCGAGAGCGGGCGCGTTACCTGGCGCGTCAGGAGGAAGCTCGCGGCCCCGGCGAGCAGCACGCTCGTCAGTATGGCCCCCAGGATCCCGTACCGCAGGTAGGCGAGCGTCTCCTTGAGCTGGTCCTGGGGGACGTCGTAGACCATGACACCCCTCGCGCTGCCCCCAGGGTCGGCGAGCGGCCAGAGCGCCACGTAGTTGGAGCCCTCGCCTCTCACCAGCCTCCCTTCGCCGCTCCGGGACCCGGATACCTGCTCGAGCGTCCCCTCGCCGACGCCTAGAGTGTCGTAAGCCTTCCGCGGGTCCCGGGCGTCGCCCAGGCCGTCGCGCGCCGCGAGGGGCTCGCCGTCGGGTCCGACGTAGAGGACCTCGAGGCCCGTCGGATCGGCCACCGCCTGCACGAGCTCCTCGGCGTAGGCGTCCGGGGGAGGGAGGGTCTGGTCTTCGGGGTTGCGCAGGCCCTCGAGGAAGTCCTGCGCGCCGGCGTTCGCCGTCCGGGAGCGCTGCTCGAGCAGCGTGTTCTCCGCCATCACCAGCCTGTCCTGGGCGAAGTAGTAGAGGACGAGACCGATGATGAGGCTGGTCACGGAGGAGATGCCGACGAGCGCGACGAAGATGCGGGCCTTGAAACCCAGCGCCGGTAAGAACCTTCTCTCTCGCTTGGCGCCTATGAGCCGTAGTCCTCCGCGCCCTAGACCGGCCTGGCGGCCCTGTAACCGACGCTCGGGACGGTCTGGATGATCTCCGGCCTCGAAGGGTCGCGCTCGACTTTGGCCCGGAGCCTGCTGATGTGAACGTCAATGTAGCGGCTGGCCAGATAATGCGAGCCCGTCGAGACGGCCTCGGAGATCTGGGCGCGCGTGAAGGCCTGCCCCGGACGGCGCATCAGGAGCGCCAGGATCTTGAACTCCGTCGGCGTCAGGTCAAGGGGCTCCCCGCCCCTGCTTACCGTGTAGCCGTTCGGGTCGAGCTCCAGCGCCCCGAGCCTCACCACCCCATCCCTGTCCTTGCCCTCCTGCCGCCCGAACCGGCGCAATATGGCCTTGATCCTGGCCAACAGCTCCTTGGTGTCGAACGGCTTGGTTATGTAGTCGTCGGCCCCGAGCTCGAGCCCGACCACCTTGTCCACCGACTGGCTCTTGGCCGTCAGCAACACGACGGGTACGTCGCTCTGCTCCCGCATCTTCTTCAAGACCTCGAAACCGCTCATCCGTGGCAGCATTATGTCCAGCACGACGAGGTCCAGACGCTCCCGACCCAGGATCCGGAGCGCCTCGACCCCCTCCTCTGCCGTCAACACCCGGTAACCCTCCGATGCCAGTACGATGGACGTCACCTCGAGGAGCGCCGCGTCGTCGTCCACCAGCAGAATGGTTTCTTCCAAGCTCCCATTACCTCCCACAAGCCACAATGCCTCCAAATACATAATCCTACCCTATGCGAAGCCCCGCTCGCACCTGCCCGCGCTACCCGGGAGGAAGAAGGCAAAACTTGCATATACCACACTAAGATTTTATACTCCGAACACTTATAGATGACTTGATTCTTCGGGAGGTAGAGTCGTGGCTAAGAGCATCGGCATAGACCTGGGCACTACCAACTGTTGCGTTGCGGTATTGGAGGGTGGCGACCCGGTGGTGATCACCAACGCTGAAGGGGAGCGCACGACGCCCTCGGTG
>DATACV010000232.1:0-2272 GCA_036258875.1 Rubrobacteraceae bacterium | reverse complement strand
CCTCTACGAGATGTCCCCCGACGGCCACGCCCTGCTCGGGAAGGCGGAGGGGTTGGAGAACCTCTACCTGGCAAACGGGTCGTCGGGCCACGGGGTCATGCACGCCCCGGCGCTCGGCCAGCTGCTCGCGGAGATGGTCCTGGACGGGGCAGCGAGCGCGCTCGATGCGCACGCACTGCGTCCCTCGCGCTTCGCGGAGAACGACCCCAACCTTTCTGCGACGCTTCTATAGAATATGCTGGCCGTTCGGAGGGAGACGCATGGAAGAAGCGAGAGTGCGAGGTTGAGTATCGAGGCGCTGTTCGATGAGGCGGCGGCGGGCTACGACCGGGCCCGGCGGCAGCTGGTCCCCGGCCTCGACGGCTTCTACGGTGCCGCGCTGGGGAGCGTGCCCTTCGGGCAGGACGCGGAGATCCGGGTACTCGACCTCGGGGCCGGGACGGGGCTGTTGAGCTCGATGGTCGCCGGGACGTTCCCGCGCTCGCGGGTGACGCTCGTGGACCTCTCGGTGGAGATGCTCCGGGTGGCGCGGCGGCGCCTGGCCGAGGGTGACGGGCGCTTCGAGTTCCGCACCATGGACTACGCGCGCAAGCCCTTGCCCCGAGGCTACGACCTCGTCGTCTCGGCGCTCTCGATCCACCACCTCACGCACGGCGACAAGAGGGAGCTCTTCGAGAGGGTTCACGACTCCCTGAGGGAGGGCGGCTACTTCGTCAACGCCGACCAGGTGCAGGGCGAGACGCCGGAAGAGGAGGCGCTCTACCGCGAGTGGTGGCTGCGGCGGGTGCGCGAGGCAGGCGTCTCCGAGGGAGACCTCGCCGCGGCGATCTCCCGCATGAGGGCCGACAGGAACGCCACCCTGCGGGCGCAGCTGGGGTGGCTCGAGCAGGCCGGTTTCGAGGAAGTCAACTGCGCGTACACGGATCACAGGTTCGCGGTCTACGGTGGCCGCAGAGGAAAGGATGGCTATGAGTAGTAGACCCAGGACGCTCGTAGAGAAGGTGTGGGAGAAGCACGTGGTAAGGAGGGCCGGGGGGGAGCCGGACCTCCTCTACGTGGACCTCCATCTGGTGCACGAGGTGACCTCGCCACAGGCCTTCGAAGGGCTGAGGCTCGCGGGCCGCAGGGTGCGACGCCCCGACCTCACCCTCGCGACGATGGACCACAACGTCCCGACCTGGGGTCCCGACCGCCCGGTGGAGGACAGGGTCTCCGCGAAGCAGATGGAGGCGTTGCGCACCAACTGCGAGGAGTTCGGCATAGAGCTCCACCCGTGGGGCTCGATCGGCCAGGGTATCGTCCACATCATCGGGCCGGAGATGGGTCTGACGCAGCCAGGGCTCGTCATCGTCTGCGGCGACTCTCACACCGCGACCCACGGCGCCTTCGGCGCCCTGGCGTTCGGCATCGGCACCAGCGAGGTCGAGCACGTCCTCGCCACCCAGACCCTGCCCCAGCAGAGGCCCAAGACGATGGCCGTCACCGTCGAGGGCGAGCTGCCCGCCGACGTGACCGCCAAGGACCTCATGCTCGGCATCCTGAACAGGATCGGGACCGGCGGCGGGGTCGGCCACGTCATCGAGTACCGCGGCGAGGCGGTGCGCTCCCTCTCGATGGAGGGCCGCATGACCGTCTGCAACATGTCCATCGAGGGCGGGGCGCGCGCCGGCCTCATAGCCCCAGACGAGACCACCTTCGAGTACCTGGAGGGCCGCGAGTACGCCCCCAAGGGCGAGGACTGGGAGAGGGCAGTCGAGGAGTGGAAGAAGCTCCCGACCGACGAGGGCGCCGAGTTCGACAAAGAGGTGGTCATACGGGCGGAAGAGCTCGTCCCCTACGTCTCGTGGGGTACGACTCCAGCGCAGACCGTCCCGCTCGACGGTGAGGTCCCCGAACCCCGGAACGACGGCCACGAGCGGGCCCTCAAGTACATGGACCTCCAGCCAGGCACCCCCATAAGGGAGATCGAGGTGGACACGGTCTTCCTCGGCTCGTGCACCAACGCCCGCATCGAGGACCTGAGGGCAGCCGCCCGCGTCCTCGAGGGCCACAAGGTCAAAGAGGGCATCCGCGCCCTGGTCGTCCCCGGCTCCATGCGCGTCAAGAAGCAGGCCGAGGAGGAGGGCCTGGACGAGGTCTTTACCTCTGCGGGCTTCGAGTGGCGCAACGCGGGATGCTCGATGTGCCTCGGGATGAACCCGGACATCCTGCGGCCCGGCGAGCGCTGCGCCTCGACCTCCAACCGCAACTTCGAAGGGCGCCAGGGCAAGGG
>DATACV010000231.1:0-2205 GCA_036258875.1 Rubrobacteraceae bacterium | reverse complement strand
TATCCGCCACGGCGCAACACCCCCAAGAAGACGCTTACCGCCCCATTCTACACAGCAAAGCGAGGCTTCAGGTTTCAGGGGTTGTTGGCGGGATGGGGTAGCGCGAACGCTACGGAGACTTCGCCGGCGCAAGGGATCAAGCGGCCTTTTCGAAGGCGGAACGGCGCCTGCCCGACCCTGTCTTGTAGACGCGAATCTTGATGCCTCTGACCTGAAGCCTCGGTTCGGGGGGGGTGGACAACCTCCCCCGAACCGACCTAGCCGCGCGCGATGCGCTGGTAGACCGCGCGGTACCTGCGGATGGCCTGGCGGAGCTCCTCCGTGGTCTCCTCGCCCGAGCTCCCCTCCGAGAACCGGCCGACCCCCGCGACCACGTCGGCGCGGATGCGCCTGGCCTCCCTGTAGTCGTCGGCGACGTCAGGGTGCATGACGGCGAGGCTGCGCTCGGTCTCCTCGTTGCTCTGAGAAGGGTCGGAGACGAAGTTGCGCTCCTCCAGGATCTCCATGACGGTCCGGTCGGCCAACTCGATGGACCTCCCGGGGTTGTCCACGAAGACCCGCTCGACCTCGCTCCACCGCTCCTCGTAGCGCCCTCGGCTCTCCTCGGAGAGCGGCTGCACCTGCCGCTCGACCTGCCCGCGGCGCTCCCTGAGCTCCCTCTCGGCCTCCTCCTCTGAGCCTCGCTCCTGCGCGGTCCTCTCGTACTCGCTCCCGAACTCCTCCCTGGTCCGCGCCCGCTGCTCCTCGCTGCGCTGCGCGCGCCTGCGCCGGGAGACGAAGTAGACGATCAGCAAGATGATGATGACCACGACCGCCACAATGGCCAGTATCTCCACTACACCCACTACGCAGCCTCCCTTCGGTTATCTGAGTCGCATCATTACCCAGAACGCAACTTCCGTAACGCCGCCCCGGCTCCCGCCCCTCGCGCGCGAGTCTGTATCATCCGTGCGTGACGTCCTAGAACGACCGTACCGGAGAAGGAGACATAGGTACCGGGCAGCAGAAGCATCCCCGCGTCGGACGAGGCTCAGGGCTCGCCCTGGCGGCCCTGATCTCCGGCGCCGCGGGGATAGCCTGCGCGCCCATCTTCGTGCGCCTGAGCGAGCTCGGCCCGACCGCCACCGCCTTCTGGCGCCTCGCCCTCGCCCTGCCTGTCGTGTGGCTGTGGGCCGAGGTCGGGAGACGGCGGGAGACCACGCCGGCTCCCCGGCTCTCCGGCCGCCGGACCTTCCTCGGGCTGGTGCTGGCGGGGCTCTGCTTCGCAGGGGACCTCGCGCTGTGGCACTGGTCGATCGGGTTCACCTCCGTGGCCAACTCCACGCTGCTGGTGAACCTCGCCCCGGTCTTCGTCGCGCTGGGGGGAAGGCTCCTCTTCGGCGAGCGGTTCGCCTACACCTTCCTCGTCGGCATGGCGGTGGCGCTAGCCGGCGCCGCCCTGCTGGTCGGCGGGGACCTCGGGCTCGGCGCCAGGCAGCTCTTCGGGGACGTCCTGGCCGTGCTCGCGGCCCTCTTCTACGCGGGCTACATCCTCTCGGTGAGCAGGCTGCGCTCCACGCTCTCGACAGCGGCCGTCATGACCTACGTCGGCGTCGTCACCTGCGCCGTGCTCCTGCCCGTCGCCATCCTCTCGGGCGAGGACCTGCTCGCCACTACCCTCTTCGGGTGGATGATGCTCGCCGGCATCGCCCTCGTCTCCCAGATCGGGGGGCAGAGCATGATCACCTACGCCCTGGCCGACCTGCCGGCCGCGTTCTCCTCCGTCGCCCTCCTCCTGCAACCCGTAGCCGCCGCCTTGCTAGCCTGGGCCATCCTGGGCGAAGCCCTCGGCCTCTATCAGGCGCTGGGAGGCGCGGTCGTGCTTACCGGCATAGTCCTCGCCCGGCGCGGCAGCCGGGTCAGCTGACCTCGCGCAGCCTCCCGGTCTCGACCTCGTAGACGAACCCGCGCACGGAGTCCTTGCTCGGGATGAACGGGCTCGCCTGGATGCGCCTTATCGACTGGCGCACGTCCTCCTCGAGGTCGGAGAAGGATTCCATCGAGAAGTGGGGCTTTACGCCCACATCCTCCTGGATCTGCTGCTTCAGCTCGTCGTCGGTGAAGGTGAGCATCCCGCAGTCGGTGTGGTGGATCAGGATGATCTCGCTGGTCCCCAGAAGGCGCTGCGAGATGGCGAGCGACCGGATCTCGTCGTCCGTTATCACC
>DATACV010000230.1:0-1762 GCA_036258875.1 Rubrobacteraceae bacterium | reverse complement strand
CGGCTTAATCTCAGCTGGAGGTCGAGATGCACCGATCGGTGAAGGTCGGTAGAAGGTTAGGTGGAGGTCTAGAGCACACAATTAAACCGTCAGCGTTGCGTGGGAGTTGCGTTACCTGTTGAATTGGCGGGGTTCCATCTCCAAGGAGGATAAGCATGGAGTACCGCAACCTCGGGCGAACGGGGGTCAAGGTCAGCGAGCTGTGCCTGGGCTGCATGATGTTCGGAGGGCGCACCGGCGAGGTGGACTCGTTCGGGATCATCGACCGCGCCATCGACGCGGGGATAAACTTTCTCGACACGGCCAACGTCTACAGCGTCGGCGCGAGCGAGGAGGTCGTGGGTAAGGCGCTCGCGCGCGACGGCAAGCGGGACGCGGTTGTCCTCGCCACCAAGGTGCACGGGACGATGGACGAGGGCGACCCCAACGCGAGAGGCAACCACCGGCGCCACATCATCGAGCAGTGCGAGGCCTCGCTCCGTCGCCTGCGGGTGGACCACATAGACCTCTACCAGATCCACCGCCCCTCCTCCGAGGTGCCCGTCGACGAGACGCTGCGCGCCCTGGACGACCTGATCCGGGCCGGCAAGGCGCGCTATGTCGGGACGAGCACGTACGCCGCCTGGCAGCTCGTCGAGGCGCTGTGGGCGGCGAAGGAGCTCGGCCTGAACCGCTTCGTGACCGAGCAGCCTCCCTACCACCTCCTGGATCGGCGCATCGAGCGCGAGCTCGTCCCCTTCGCCCAGACCTACGGGGTGGCCCTGATTCCCTGGTCCCCCCTCGCCGGCGGCTTCCTCACCGGCAAGTACGACCGCGACGAGAGCCTCTCCCCCAAGGACAGCCGCTACGGCATCGAGCCGCGGCGCATGGGCCGCAACCACTTCACCGAGGCGTCCTTCGACGTCCTCGAGGCGGTGCAGGCCATAGCGAACGAGAAGGGCCGCACCCCCGCCCAGGTCGCCCTCGCCTGGTGCAAGGACAGACCCGGCGTGACGAGCCCCATCATCGGGCCGCGCACCATGGAGCAGCTGGAGGACAACCTCGACGCGATCGGTGTTACCCTCGGCGAGAACGACCACGAGCGCCTCGACGCCGTGGCGCCCCCCGGACGGGCCACGGTCCCGTACTACGACGCGGACTTCGGCCCGCACGAGTTCCGCTGGTGAGAGATTATTCCGGAAGACCCTCCCATGTTGATCTCGCCTGCGCCCAAACGACTGACGCGCAGCCACGCGTCCTGCACCGCCTCATTCGCCTCCGCGAGCGACCCCAGCATCCTGTAGACCACCGCCCGGAGATGGGTCCGGTGCTCCTCGAAACGTTCGGCAAGCCACGCGTGCTCGTCCATCCGACTCGGTCTCTTTACGTACGACCGGCCAAAATGGAAGAGTGTGACGATCCGCGCTCCTTCAGCGCCGCAATGCCCCGAGACCCTCTCGCACCTGAAGCAGATTCCCGTCCGGATCCTGGAACCTCGCGGCGTAACCCCAGGGGAACTCGAGGATCTCCGGTGGCTCGAACTCCACCCCGCGCGACTTCAGCGTCTCGAACGCCTCCCGGCAATTCTCCACCTCGATGGTATAAACCGCGGAACCCAGCTCGGCCCTGGCGGGCGTGCCCGGCCACAGAACGAGCTCGAAGTCCTGCCCCTCGACGCCGACGGTCAGGAATCGCGGTCCGTCGGGTGTTGGGAAGTCACCCCGCTTCTCGAGACCGATGACGTTCGTGTAGAAGTCGAGCGCCTTGTCCTGATCGCTCACCA
>DATACV010000229.1:0-3280 GCA_036258875.1 Rubrobacteraceae bacterium | reverse complement strand
TTACGCGGCATCCTCGTGAACGCCGGGCACAAGCTCAGGGTCTACGTGCCGTTCGGGGAGGACTGGTACGAGTACTCGAGCCGGCGCCTCAAGGAGAACCCGAAGATAGCCGGCTACGTCGCGAGGGACGTGTTCGGCAGCGTAACGGAGAAGATAAAGAGGTAGGCCACCCGCAAGGAGGACAGAAGATGGGGCTCATCCCGTACAAGAACGAGCCGTACCTGGACTGGTCGGACGAGGCGAACGTCAAGGCGATGCGTTCCGCCCTCGAGGAGGTGGGCGGCCAACTCGGCCAGAGCTACCCGCTCGTCATAGGCGGCAAGAGGCTCGAGACGGAAGGCGAGATCGTCTCGGTCAACCCGGCGAACCCCTCGCAGGTGGTCGGACGCACCGCCGCGGCGGGCGAGCGCGAGGCGGACATGGCGCTGGAGACGGCGACGACGACCTTCGAGACGTGGGGCCGTACCCAGCCCGAGGCGCGGGCGCGGATACTTCTGCGGGCCTCGGCGATCATAAAGCGCCGCAGGTTCGAGCTGCTCGCCTGGGAGGCCCACGAGGCCGGCAAGACCTGGGCCGAGGCCGACGCCGAGGTGGCAGAGGCCGTAGACTTCATGGAGTACTACTCCCGCGAGATGCTCAGGCTGAAAGACGGCGTGGAGATCTACTCCGTCCCCGGCGAGGAGAGCCGCTACTTCTACCAGCCGATGGGGGTCGGGGTCACCGTCGCCCCCTGGAACTTCCCCGTGGCGATACTCATGGGGATGACGAGCGCGGCGATCGTCGCCGGCAACACCGTCGTGATGAAGCCATCGGAGTTCACGAGCGTCCTCGGGGCGAAGGTCATGGAGATCTTCGAGGAGGCCGGGGTGCCCGAGGGCGTCGTCAACTTCGTCCCCGGCTACGGCTCGGAGATCGGGGACTACCTGGTCCAGGACCCGCGCACCCGCTTCATCTCGTTCACCGGCTCGATGAAGACGGGCTTGAGGATCAACGAGCTCGCCGCCCGTCAGATAGAGAACCAGCGTTGGATCAAGCGCGTCATAGCCGAGATGGGCGGCAAGGACGCCATGATCATCGACGACTCCGCAGACCTCGACGCCGCCGCCTCAGATATCGTCGCGAGCGCCTACGGATACTCGGGCCAGAAGTGCTCAGCCGCCTCCCGCGCCATCCTGCACGCGGACGTCCACGACGAGGTCCTGAGGAAGGTGGTAGAGAAGGCGCGGGCCCTCAAGATCGGGGCCCCCGAGAGTCCTGACGTGAACGTGGGCCCCGTCATAAGCGAGCCCCAGTTCGAGAAAGTTGCCAGCTACATCGACGTCGGCAAGAACGAGGGCGACCGGCTGCTGGGCGATGACCCGGGCGACCCGAAGGGCGGCTACTTCGTGCCGCCGACCGTCTTCGAGGTCGAGCCTACCTCCAGGGTGGCGCGCGAGGAGATCTTCGGTCCCGTCCTCTCGGTCATCGAGGCGCGCGACTTCGACGAGGCTCTGCGCATCGCCAACGACAACCCCTACGGCCTGACCGGCGGCGTGTACTCCAAGAACCGCGAGCACCTGGAGCGCGCCCGCCGCGAGTTCAGGGCAGGCAACGTCTACTTCAACCGCAAGATCACGGGCGCGCTGGTCGGCGTGCAGCCGTTCGGCGGCTTCGGCATGAGCGGCACCGACTCGAAGGCCGGCGGCCCCGACTACCTGCCGCTGCACATGCTCGCCAAAACGGTAGTCGAGAGGTTCTAGCCGTCGGCGAGCGCCTGGCCCAGGGCTACTCGCGCTACATCTCCTTCACTCGCGAGGAGTGGAGCCGGCTGCGCGCCTCCACGCCGCTCGACCTGGACGAGTGGGACCTCGCGACGTTGCGCGGCCTCAACGAAGAGGTCTTCCTCGACGAGGTGATCGAGGTGTACCTCCCGCTCTCCAGGCTCCTGAACCTCTACGTCTCGGCGACGCAGAGCCTCTACAGGGTCACGGACACCTTCCTCGGGAAGCCTACCTCGAAGGTGCCCTACATCATAGGGATCGCGGGCTCCGTGGCAGTCGGCAAGAGCACGACGGCCCGCATCCTGCGCGCCCTCCTCTCGCGGTGGCCGGACCACCCGGAGGTGGACCTTGTGACCACCGACGGGTTCCTCTACCCCAACCGCGTCCTCGAGGAGCGGGGCCTGATGTCCCGCAAGGGCTTCCCCGAGAGCTACGACGTCGGACGCCTGGTGCGCTTCGTCTCGGAGGTCAAGTCCGGCCAAGCCGAGGTCGCAGCGCCCGTCTACTCGCACCTGGCCTACGACGTGCTCCCCGACGACACCAAGCTCGTCCGCCAGCCGGATGTCATGATCCTGGAGGGACTCAACGTCCTGCAGACCGAGAACGGGGAGCATAGAGACGTGCCCGGCGCCTTCGTCTCGGACTTCTTCGACTTCTCGATCTACGTCGACGCCGCCGACGCCGACCTGGAGCGGTGGTACGTGGACCGCTTCCTCACGCTGCGCGACACGGTCTTCCGGAACAGAGACTCCTACTTCAACCGCTACGCGAGCCTCTCGACGGAGGAAGCCAAGAAGGTGGCGCGCAGCATCTGGGCCGAGATCAACGGCCCCAACCTGGCGCAGAACATCAAGCCCACCCGCGAGCGGGCGCGCCTGATCCTGGAGAAGGGCCCCGACCACTCGGTGCGGTCGGTGAGGCTGCGCAAACTGTAGAGACGCCCCGGCGGGGCGTCTCTACTCGGCGGTCCTGACGCCCTTTCGCGCGCGCTCGAATTTCCCCGAGAGAACCGTGGCGGCCTGTATGACGGGGCTCAGCGCTGGCCCGTAAGGTGGGGCGTAGGCGAGGTCGAGGTTGACGAGGTCCGGGTAGGAGAGTTTGCCCCAGATGGCCGTGGCGCAGATGTCGGTGAGCTTGGCCGCGCCAAAGCCGGCGGCCTCGGCCCCGATCAAACGTCCGCTCGCCCCGTCGGCGATGAGCTTGATTAACACCTTCTGCGCGCCGGGGTAGTAGCTCGCCCGGTCGCTGGTCTCTATGGCGGCGCTGACGGTCTCGAAGCCTGCGTCTTCGGCCTCCTCCTCGGAGAGCCCGGTCTTGCCGACCCCGAGGTCGAAGACCTTAAAGATGCCGGTGCCGAGTACCCCGGGGAACTCCAGCGAGTCCTCGCCAGCCTCGCTGGCCGCGTTCGTGCCCGCGACGCGGCCCATCTGGTTCGCCGTGTCGCCTAGAGGGATCCACACGGGGCTCCCGCTCACCAGGTTGAGCGTCTCCACGCAGTCCCCGGCCGCCCACACGTCCGG
>DATACV010000228.1:0-2037 GCA_036258875.1 Rubrobacteraceae bacterium | reverse complement strand
GCGGGAGCGAACTCCCGCGGGCGCAGGGCCGGAGGGTTGACTCGCAGCTACGTCCGAGAGGATCAGGCATAGCCGCCACTGTTCACCGGAGTGCGTGGAAAGGGGTCTTCTCAGCAGTCCACATGCACCATCCTGGATAGGATCTCGTTCCAGGGACGCGGAGATTCCGTGGTCGTGCACCCTCCGAAGCGGAGGAACAGCCCGCAATCATCGTGACCCACACGGCCATCTGTGCCGTGCTTGACTGGTAGGGCTAGCCCCTGACGTCCGCCTCCCCGCGCACCGCGCGCGCGAGCTGCTCTTCGGCCGCCGCGACGTCCGCGTCTTCGATCCTGGCGAACAGGGGCTTCGCGCCCTCTACCCGGTAGGCCTCGGGCAGCTTCTCGAGGTCCGAGACACGCGCTATGGGGCCGTCGAAGAAGCCTTGCAGCCGTCCGACGGCCTCGGGGACGTAGGGGGCGGCGTGGTAGGCGATGGTGCCGAGCAGGACCGCGCAGGCGTAGAGCGCCTCTCGCGCCTCTTGCGGGTCCTCCTTGCGGCTCTTCCACGGCGCCTGCGCGTCGAAGAAGCGGTTGGCGCGTCGGCCCATCGCCAGGAGCTCCGCGAACGCCTCGCGGGGCCGGATCGAGAGCATCCGCTCCTCGTAGCGCGCCTCCAGCTCCTTGAAGTCGGCGAAGACCTCGCCGGCATCCTCGGGGAGATCCTCGGGGCGCGGAAGCTCGCCGTCGAAGTACCGCTCGGCGAAGGAGAGCGTGCGGTTGGCGTAGTTGCCGAGGTTGCCGATCAGGTCGTTGTTCACCCTCGCCTGGAACTCGCGCCAGGAGAAGGCGACGTCGGCGGTCTCGGGCAGGATGGAGGCGAGGTAGAACCGCAGGGGGTCGGCAGGGAAGCGGTCGAGGGCCTCGTGCAGCCACACGGCGAGGTTGCGGCTCGTGGACATCTGCACCTCGCGCCGCTCGCCGTCCACCGAGACCTCGAGGTTCATGAACTCGTTGGCCGGGATGTCGTAGGGGAGCGCGTAGGGCTCCTCCCCGTCCTCGCCGACGCCCATGAGCTGCGCGGGCCACACCAGGGCGTGGAAGACCGTGTTGTCCTTCCCGAAAAAGTGGATCAGCCTGGTGTCGGGCTCCTGCCAGTAGTCGCTCCACCTGTCCGGCTCCCCGAGCTGCTCGGCCCACTCCACAGTCGAGGAGACGTATCCGATGCAGGCGTCGAACCACACGTAGAAGCGCTTGTCCTCGTAGCCCGGCTCGGGCACGGGGACGCCCCAGCTTATGTCGCGGGTTATGGGTCGCTTCTCGAGGCCCGCGTCGATGATCCCCAGGATGAAGTTCTTGACCGACCCGCGCCAGTGCTCCTGCCCCGCGACGTAGTCCCTCAGGCGGTCCGAGAACTTCGGGAGGTCCAGGTACAGGTGCGTCGTCTCCCTGACCTCGACGGGTCCGCCGGTGATCTTGGAGTGCGGCTCTATGAGCTCGTAGGCCTCGTACCAGCTCCCGCAGTTGTCGCACTGGTCGCCCCTGGCCTCCTTGTAGCCGCACACCGGACACGTCCCCTCGACGTAGCGGTCGGGCAGGAAACGCCCCTCGGTCGGGCTGTACATCTGCTTGCTCTCCTCCTCCGAGATGTAGCCACCCTCCTTGAGCTTGCGGTAGAAGAGCTGGGTGTTCCTCGAGTGCAGCTCCGTCGAGGTGCGCGAGAAGTTGTCGAAGGAGACGTCGAAGCGCTCGAAGGTCTCCTTCATGTGCGCCCACCAGTGGTCCACGATCTCGCGCGGCGACTTGCCCTCGCGCTCGGCCGTCAGGGTGATGGGCACCCCGTGCTCGTCGGTGCCGCACACGTAGACCACGTCGTACCCGCGCGCCCTCAGATACCGCACGTACACGTCCGCCGGCAGGTAAGCCCCGACGATCTGCCCCACGTGCAAGGGACCGTTGGCATACGGCAGCGCCGAGGTTACCAAAAAGCGCTCTCTTCTAGCTTCGTCCATGGCCTAAGAATAGCACGCTCCGGCTTCGCCTCCGCTTGTCAGCACGC
>DATACV010000227.1:0-8412 GCA_036258875.1 Rubrobacteraceae bacterium | reverse complement strand
AGGTGGACCCCGAGAGGCTCGAGCGGGAGCAGCCCGAATTCGTCGCCTACCTGCGCGAGGCGCACGCTCACGTCTACGGCCCGGAGTACTGGAAGACGTACGTGAAGCAGATAGCAGCCCTCTGGCTGACGCCCCTGCGCTACACCTCCGAAGACTTCGCCGCGGTCACCGATCCGGTGCTGATCCTGGTCGGCGACCGTGATGGGGCGTGCGCCGAAGAGGCCCCCGAGCTGTTCCGCCAGCTCCCCAACGCGGAGCTGGCAATCGCCCCGGGCTCGGACCACGGCTTCATCGAAGCGAAGGCGGGCCTCTTCGACGCGCTAGCCCTGGACTTCCTCCTGCGGCACCGGGACGTTGCGCCCGGCGTCATCCCGGACTCGCATTACGCCGGTAGGAGGAAAAGACGTTGACGGCCACCCCCGACACGGAGACGACGAGAACGTGATGGGCGAAGGAGAAACGAGAGCCGGCCGTAGGGAGTGGATCGGGCTCGCTGTGATCGCCTTGCCGTGCCTGCTCTACTCGATGGACCTGACCGTGCTGGAGCTGGCGGTGCCCAAGCTGAGCGCCGACCTCGAGCCCACGAGCTCCCAGCTGCTCTGGATCATGGACATCTACGGGTTCCTGTTGGCAGGGTTCCTGATCCCGATGGGAACTCTAGGCGACCGGATCGGCCGGAGGCGGCTGCTGCTGGTCGGGGCCGCCGCCTTCGGCGCGGCCTCGGTGCTCGCCGCGTTCTCCAGGAGCGCCGAGATGCTCATCGCGGCCCGGGCGCTCCTGGGCATCGCGGGGGCGACCCTGGCGCCCTCGACCCTCTCCCTGATCCGCAACATGTTCCAGGATGACGACCAGCGCACGCTCGCCATCGGGGTGTGGGCCACCAGTTTCTCGGCCGGCGCGGCGGTCGGGCCGCTCGCGGGCGGGTTGCTGCTGGAGTTCTTCCCCTGGGGCTCGGTGTTCTTGCTGGCCGTGCCGGTGATGGCGCTGCTGCTCGTCTTGGGGCCCGTGCTCTTGCCGGAGTTCCGGGACCCGGAGGCTGGGCGGCTGGACCTCACGAGCGCGGCCCTGTCGCTCGCCGCCGTGCTCGCGGCGGTCTACGGCCTCAAGCAGATCGCCCAGGACGGCGCGGGATGGTTGCCGGCGCTCTCCATAGTGGCGGGGATCGCCGTCGGCGTCGCTTTCGTGCTCCGGCAACGAAGGCTGGCCGACCCGCTCATCGACCTTCGGCTCTTCCGGGCTCCTGCCTTCGACGTGTCGCTGGCCGCCTTCGCGATCAGCATCTTCGTCATAGCCGGGATGTTCTTCTTTATCGCGCAGTACCTGCAGCTGGTGCTGGGGCTCTCGCCGCTCGCGGCGGGCCTGTGGACGGTGCCGTCGGCCGGCGGGCTCATCGCCGGTTCCATGCTGGCCCCGCTGGCCGTGCGCCGGGTCCGCCCGGCGTTCGTGATGGCCGGCGGCCTGGCGCTCTCCGCCGTCGGCTTCGCGATGCTCACCCGGGTCGAGAGCGCCTCCGGGCTCGCCGTCCTCGTGATCGGGTCCGTCGCCCTCTCCCTGGGCATCGCCCCGGTGGGTACCCTGGCGACCGACCTGATCGTCGGGAGCGCCCCGCCCGAGCGGGCCGGGGCGGCGTCGGGGATCTCCGAGACCAGCGCCGAGTTGGGCGGGGCTCTGGGGATCGCGGTCCTCGGCAGCATCGGCACGGCCGTCTACCGCAACCAGATGGCCGGCGCCCTCCCGGACGGAGTCCCGCATGAGGCAGCGGACGCAGCGCGCGACACCCTGGGCGCCGCCGTGGGCGTGGCCGGCGGGCTGCCCGATCAGACCGGCAGCGGCCTGCTCGACGCCGCCCGCGAGGCCTTTACCCAGGGGCTACAACTGACCGCCGTAACGAGCGCCGCGCTCGTTACGGTCCTCGCCGTCCTCGTCGCGGTGGTGCTCAGGGACGTGCGCGCGGGCGCCGGGGAGCAAGCCGGCACGGGTCCGGAGGGAGCGGTCGCGGACACCCGCGCACCCGGGATCGAAGAGGCGTGATGCGCCCGGCTTCCGAGCTAACTCGAAGCTAGATCTAGCGCGGTGACCGGGCCGAGTGGCGCCGGCGGACCTTCGGGACCTACGAACGCGACTCCGCCGGGCGTCCGGCGGCCTCCCAGCCCGCCGAGCCGGGTCTGCCCGGGCGGGTGAGGCGGATCCAGAGCTCCGCCACCGAGGCGTGCAGGACGAACGCCGCCGTGAACGACACGACCGAGAGGAGCGCGATCTGCGCGTCGGTAGGGTCGGCCGCTACGAGCAGGGCCGGGACGAAGATCAGACGCATCGTGGCTATGGAGAGCGCTATGGCGAAAGCCCGGATCATCCACTCCCTGTGCGGCGCCACCCTTCCGGCCCGGATGTGGACGAAACCCTTCCCGAGCGCCAGGAGGAACAGGCCCCCGAAGAGGCCGATGATTACCCGCTCCGCCCAACCGGAGAAGGGGATCACCAACCCCATAAACAGGGCAGTCACCCCGACCACCACGCCGATAGACACGAGTACCCTTCCAGCCCACCGGTGGTAGGCAAGATGCCTGGAGCGGATGCGCCTCACGAACTGGAAGGGCGCGAGCGCCAGGTAGACGCCGCCGAGGACCACGTGCAAGGCCACGATCGTCGGGTACCTGAGGAAGCCGGGGTTGTAGGGCTCCTGGAGGTAATGGGTGGCCGATGCCGCGACGCCGACGAGTGCCAGGAAGCCGACCGCCGCTGCCAGGGGCCATCGCACGCGATTACTCACCATCGAAGCGCTCCTGCAGCAGGAGGATGGGGCTGCCGTCCTGGTCCAGGAGAAGCGCCCCGATGCCCCACGGGTAGCGGTAAGGCTCGCCGAGGAACCGTACGCCCCGTTCCCGCATCCGCTCGTAGGCCGCGTAGACGTCGTCCGTGCCTAGCGTCAGGATCGGGGCCCCGTCGGAGCGGCCAACCATTGCCTTCTCGTGCTCCCTCTCGGCCTCCTTCAGGACGATCTTTATCCTCATCTCCGCGGGCGAGACCGTGATCCAGCGTGCGCCTTCGCCGTAGGGCTCGTCCTCGACCTTCTCGAGCCCGAGCTTGCTCGTGTAGAAGTCGAGCGCTGCCTCCTGGTCGTTGACGAAGATACCGGTGAGGGGTACGTCCTTGATCATCGCCCTGCCTCCTTCTGTACTCGCCGTGGCATTCCGACGGATGGCGGCCTCGTCTCCCCGTTGCACCGACCCGGTATTCAGGGGTTCCGCTTCCTCACGACAATGTAGGGGCTGGGTAATCCGAACCGAAACGATTCGGGTTTTTGCGAAAGTTGCCGGCCGCGTTCGAAGGCGTCAGGGCACCTGCGGCCCACTCTGGGTCCGCCTCATTCCGGTCAATATCTAATACGCAGCTTGCGGCGCGGGCTTGCGGATGAGAGATTGGCGACGTGGAGAGTGGGGGACACCTTGATCACGCACCCTGGGCCCGGGCGTGGGAGCGGATCGACGCGGACTTCGAGGGGCACCTGGAGGAGATCCGGCGCTTCCTGCGGCGTCCCACGGTCTCCGCCGCAGACGACGACATGCTCGCCGGCGCCGAGCACGTGGCGGCCCTGATCGAAGCTGCCGGCGGGAGCGCCGAGATCGTGGCCACCCCAGGACACCCCGCGGTCCTCGGCCGCATCGAGGGCGACGGCCCTACCCTCCTGCGCTACATGATGTACGACGTGCAGCCTGCCGACGAGCCGGGGTGGTCCTCGCCTCCCTTCGCCGCCGCCACGGCGGAGGTGCCGGGAGCAGGCCCGAGCGTCATCGCGCGCGGCGCCGCCAACTCCAAGGGCGCCCTTGCCTCCTTCCTGCTGGCCGTGGCCTCGGCGCGCCGGGTCTCAAACCTCCCCGCCGAGATCGTCTTGCTCGCGGACGGCGAGGAGGAGCTCGGGAGCCCGCACCTGCCCGGGGTTATGGAAGCCCGGCGCGGCGACCTCGCCGCCGAGGCGGCCTTCGACCTGGACCTGGGCGCCGACAGAGGTGGCGTCGCTGAGGTCTACCTCGGCTGCAAGGGCATCGTGGGGTTCGCCCTGAGCTGCTCGGGCGGCGAGTGGGGAGGCCCCGTGGGACGCGCGCTGCACTCGAGCCAGGGGCCGGTGATCTCCTCCCCCGCCTGGTCGCTCGTGCGGGCCCTGGCCGCGCTCACCGAAGAAGCCAACCACGACGCCCTGGACGGGCTCCCGGCCGGGACGGTCCCCGCCGAAGACGAGCACCTGCTCGACGCGCTGGCGCGCGACTTCGACCCCGATGCCCACCTCGAGGAGGCCGGCGCGCAGGCCTACAGTGGCTCGAAAGACCCCCGCTCCATACTGAAGGCGCTGATGTACGACCCCGCCGTCAACCTCAACGGCATCTCCTCGGGCAGCCTCACAGGGAAGACGATCCTGCCGCACGAGGCCCGCGCCGTGCTCGACGTGCGCATCCCCTACGGGACCGAGATCGAACGCCTCGTCGCGGGGATAGAGAGGTGTGTTGCCCGGGTGGCCCCCGAAGTAAAGGTCGAGGACGTGCAAGTCTGCCCCCCGTCGCGCACTACCGCCCACTCGCCCGTGGCGCGCGCCATGGTCGAGTCGCAGCGCGACGTGGGATCACCGCCGCGGGTGTGGCCCTCGGCCCCCTGGTGGGCGCCCTTCTACCTCTTCGAGGAGGCCCTCGGCATCCCCTTCGCGAGCGGCGGAGCGGGGCACGCCGGCGGCGCGCACGCGGCCGACGAGTACGCGACCATCGAAGGCCTGAGGGAGCACATGCGCCAGTCCATCGCTTTCCTACACCGCTTCGCTCAGGCTTTGAGGTGTTGAGGTGTTGAGGTCTTGGGGCGGCGGGTTGCGGCCCTCGACCGACCCCCGTTAACCTGAGAACCTGAAAGCCTAAGAACCTGAGAACCTTAGAGCCTAAGAACCTACAAACCTCCGGAGGCGTCACATGTGGTCTGAACCGCTCGAGTTCGGGAAGCTCACCTGGCCCGAGGTGGCGCAGGCCGCAGGTGAGGGGCGCGTGCCCATAGTGCCCATCGGGACGCTCGAGGACCACGGGCGCCACCTGCCCATCGACACCGACGTCACGCTGGTGGAGGCTGTGTGCCGGGGCGCAGCCGGGCGGCTGCCCGCGGAGACGGTGCTGCTGCCGCCCATCGTGCACGGCTACTCGCCGCACCACATGGACTTTCCCGGGACCATCACTATCCGCTGGGACACCTTCTGCCGCTACTGCACGGACGTCGCCCTCTCGCTCGTGCGCCACGGCTTCGAGCGGGTGCTCCTGGTCAACGGTCACGGCTCGAACCAGAACCTGGTAGAGACCGCGGCCCGGCTTGCCATGGTGGAGGAGCCGGGCTCGCTCGTCGCCGCCTCCTTCTACCTGGTCTCGGAGCGGAGCGCGCGCGTGATCTCAGAGGTCCGGACCTCTGATCGGGGCGGGATGGCCCACGCCTGCGAGCTCGAGACCTCGCTGTACCTGCACCTGTATCCCGACGCCGTGGACATGTCCCAGGCGGTGGACGAGCGTGGCTACCCCGAGACGGAGCACGCCTGGATGGACTGGTCCGACGGGCCCCTGAAGCTGATGCCGTGGTGGTCCTCGTTCTCGGAGTCGGGCGTCCAGGGCGACGCGAGCAAGGCGACCGCCGCGAAGGGCGAGGCCCTGTTCGAGGCCGCCGTGGATGAGATCTCCGGCTACGTGAGCGAGCTCCGGAGCCTCCCGCTCCCCGAGAGAAAGGATCACCATTGACCATAAAGGGCCGGGTCCTGCGTCCGGGAGGTACGATCGGGGTCCCCGCCCCGGCGAGCCCCTACCACAACCGCAGCGAGATATTGCGCGGGGTCGAGTGGTGGGAGAGCAAAGGCTACCACGTCAAGCTCGGCCGCAACGTCTTCGCGCGCGACGCCTACGTCGCCGGCGACCCCAAGAGCCGGGCCCGGGACGTCATCGACCTCTTCACCGACGACGAGGTCGACGTCGTGCAGTGCTTCCAGGGCGGCTACGGCTCGGCGCAGACCATCGAGTACCTGGACTTCGACGCCATCGGCGAGAACCCCAAGGCTTTTATCGGCTACTCGGACATAACAGCGCTGCACACCGCGCTGCGCCACCACACGGAACTCGTTACCTTCTACGGGCCCGGCCTCGCCGGCGTCAACGACCGCGAGACCAAGCCCTTCACCCAGGAGCGGCTCCTGAAAGCCCTCACCACTGTCGAGCCGCTAGGCGAGGTGCCGCGCGACCCCGAGGACGACTACATAAGGGCGCTCGGGAGCGGGTCGGTGAGCGCCCCCCTGGTGGGCGGGTGCCTGTGGCTGCTCGGCCAGGCCATCGGGACGCCGTGGCAGCCGGACTTCGCGGGCAGGATCCTCTTCTTCGAGGACGTCGAGGCGCCGCCGTGGTACATCGACGGCGTCCTCAACCAGATGCGCCAGGCGGGGATGCTCGACGAGGTGGTCGGGGTGGTCGTCGGAGAGTTGGAGAAGTGCGACTGGCGCGAGGAGCGCCCCGAGTTCCCGCAGACCCTCTCCATAGAAGACGTGCTCGAGCGCTACATCGAACCCCTGGGCGTGCCGGCCCTCTACGGCTACCCCCTGGGCCACGGCGAGCGCCTGTGCACCATCCCCCTGGGCGTCTCGGTTACCTTGAACGCAAATAAAAAAATCCTTACAATCGACGAACCAGCGTTACTGGAATAGGTTCAGCGTTGCTGGAATCTAGGGGAAAGGGGACAAGGGGATATGCGAAGGATCGCCGCGGTCGCGGTGCTGATGGTCGTGATCTCGGCGCTTCTCGGCGCCACGGGCGCGGCGGCTCAGGAGGAGGGCTCGAAGGACGAGAAGCAGGTCCTGCGCATCGGGAGCACCAATGACATCGACGGGTTCAACCCGTTCAAGATCGTCGAGATCCCCTCCTTCGAGGTCATGGACCTCAACTACGACCTGCTGGTGGATTTCTCCGAGAAGGACTCGAGCCCGGTGCCTGGCCTCGCCGACTCCTGGGAGACCTCCGAGGACGGCCTCACCTGGACCTTCCACCTCAACAAGGAAGCCAAATGGCACGACGGCGAGGACGTGACCTCCGAGGACGTCGCCTACACCTTCAACCGCATCCTGGAAGAGGAGAAGGGGCTGTTCATAGACTACGTCAGCCAGATCGAGAGCATCGAGACCCCGGACGAGGACACCGTGGTCTTCAAGACGAAGGACCCCTCGGTGCAGATGCTCTCGATGTACGTCTACATCCTGCCCAAGCACATCTGGGAGGACGTGCCCGCGGGCGAGACCAAGAGCTTCGAGAACGAGCCCGCGGTCGGGACGGGGCCTTTCCAGGCCGTTGAGTGGAGAAAGGGGCAGTTCGCGCGGCTAGAGGCCAACCCCGACTACTCCCGGGGCGCCCCGCACATAGACGAGATCATCTTCCAGTTCTACGACAACGACGACACCATGGTGCAGGCGTTCAGGAACGGCGAGGTCGACTACATTCAGGGCATCCCCATCAACCTCTTCAAGTCGCTCGAGAACCAGGAGGGCATAGAGACCAACTCGGCCCCCGACCCTGGCTTCACCGAGCTAGGCTTCAACCTCTACGAGCCCTCCCCCGAGGTCATCGAGGAGTTCGACGCCCCCGAGTCGAGCACGGGGCACCCCGCCCTGCTCGACCCCACTGTGCGCGAGGCGATCAACTGGGCCATCGACGAGGAGGAGCTGACGGACAAGATCCTGCAGGGCGAGGGCATCCCCGGCTCCACCCTCGTCCCGCCGGCGCTCGCCAAGTACCACCTCGAGATCCCCGAGTCCGAGCGCCAGGGCTTCGACCCCGAACGCTCCAGGGAGCTGCTGGCCGAGGCCGGCTGGGAGGACACGAACGACAACGGCACCGTAGACAGGGACGGCGAGGAGCTGGAGCTGCGCCTCTTCGTGCGCTCCGAGGACAAGGACTCCGTGACCGCAGGGCAGTTCATCGAGGACTGGTTCGGGGAGGCGGGGATCGGGCTCGAGACCAAGGCGATCAGCGACACCGCCCTCACTGACGCGATCTACGCCGCCGACTACGACATGTTCATCTGGGGCTTGGGCTCTGACCCAGACCCCGACTTCATCCTCTCGGTGCTCTCGTGCGACCAGATCATGGGCTGGTCCGACACCTTCTGGTGCAACGAGGACTACACCCGGATGTACGAGGAGCAGAAGACCCAGCTCGACCTCGACGAGCGGGCCGCCACCATCAAGGAGATGCAGCGTATCGCCTACGAGCAGAACCCGTACGTGATCTTCTACTACGACAACCAGACCGAGGCCTGGCGCACCGACAAGTTCGAGGGCTGGACCGAGACCCCGACGAACACCGACGCCGGCCAGGTGGCCTTCACGGTCTCGAACGCGACCTACCTGAACCTGCAGCCCCT
>DATACV010000226.1:0-23281 GCA_036258875.1 Rubrobacteraceae bacterium | reverse complement strand
CTCCTTGAGGATGCCGCGCGAGATGACGAGGCGCTGTATCTCGCTCGTGCCCTCGTAGATCTCCGTCACCCGCGCGTCCCTGTAGTGGCGCTCTACGGGATGGTCCTTCATGTAGCCGTAGCCGCCCAGAGTCTGGACCGCGTCGTAGGTGACCTCGTTGGCTACCTGCGAGGCGTAGAGCTTCGCGCGCGCGCCGGCCTCGGTGACGCGCATACCCCGGTCCTTCATCCAGGCCGCCTCGTAGACGAGGAGGCGGGCCGCCCTCAGCTTCGTCTGCATGTCCGCCAGCTTGAAGGCTATGGCCTGGTGCTCGGCTATGGGCTTGCCGAACGTGGTCCGCTCGGCGGCGTAGCTCGACGCGTACCGGAAGGCGGCCTCCGCGATGCCTAAAGCCTGCGCGGCGATCCCGATCCTGCCGAAGTCCAGCGTCCCGAGCGCCACCGAGAGCCCCCTGCCCTCTGCCAGGAGCCGGTCCTCCTGGGGGACGAAGACGTTATCCAGGTGCACGTCGTCGGTGGTGGCCGAGATGACGCCCATCTTCTGCGCGTGCTTGCCGAAGGAGACGCCCTCGGCGTCGGTCCCCACGACGAAGGCCGAGGGACCCTCCGGGGCGCGGGCGAAGACTATGATGGCGCCGGCGATGCGTCCGTTCGTGACCCACTGCTTGTGGCCCGAGATCCTGTACCCGCCCTCTGCCTTCTCCGCGATGGTCTGAATGGCCGCAGCGTCCGAGCCTGTCGCCGGCTCGGTGAGGGCGAAGGCCCCGATCTTGTTACCCCGGGCGAGGTCCGTCACCCACCGCGCCTTCTGCTCCTCGTCGCCGTAGGTGACTATGGGCAGCGTGCCCGCGCTCGTGTGCACGGCGAGCGTCACCCCGACGCCCGCGTCGGCGCGGCTGATCTCCTCCAGCATCAGGCAGTAGGAGAGGAAGTCCGAGCCCGCCCCGCCGTACTCCTCAGGTACGCACAGCCCCATGAAGCCTAGCCCCGCCAGCTTTTCCAGCGTCTCGAAGGGGATACGGTCCTCCCGGTCCAGCTCCGCCGCGTGGGGCGCCACCTCGCGGTCCGCGAACTCCGCGGCCTGCGCCTTGATCCCCTGCTGCTCTGCGCCGAGTTCGAAGTTCATGGGACCTCCCAGTCCAACCGGGCTTGCTCCCTAATGTTAGCGCCCTTCGGCGGCGATGCCTCTCCTCGCGAGCAAAGGGGAAAGTGGACGTTGCGGATGGGAGTCCTGCGGCCGAGACGTCTCTACGTTAGACCTGTCCCCTCGACCAGCTCGTCCACGACGTCCTCGAGCCTTCCCGAGCGCTCGTAAGTACGCCGCTGGCGCGTGGCGCCGTTGCCTCGCTCGAGCGTGTCGCTCACGAGGGTCGAGACTTCCTCCCAGTCGCCGTGCTCCTCCAGCGCCGGGCGCACGAAGTGGAGCAGGTTCTCTATCTCCTTACGGGCCGGGACGCTACGCCCGGCTTCGACGTCTACGAGGTCGGCGTCGAGGCCGTGGCGGGAGGCTAGCCAGTGCGCGGCGCGCAGGACCTCGGGGCGCGCCTCGGGGCGCGGCTTGCCCGCCCGGGCTCTCTCGTGGCAGGTACGTACCAGGGCGCGGGAGAGGCCGGCTATCATCACGGCTTCGTCTATGGTGGTGCAGACGTCTGCGACCCGGATCTCGACGGTCTCCAGTTCCTGGGGGAGGCGCATGTCCCAGTAGATCTGGTTTGGCTCCATCGCGCCGCCGGTCGCGACCAGGGTCTCTACCAGGGCGTCGTGCTCGGCGAGCGAGGCGAAGTATCCTGGCGGGCCGGCCGTCGAGAGGGAGCCCCAGATCTGGGTGCGGTAGCTGGCGTAGCCGGTGTCCTCGCCTAGCCAGAACGGGGAGTTGGCCGAGAGCGCGAGCAGCGGCGCGAGCCAGATGCGCGCGTGGTTCATGACCTGCAGGGCGGCCTCGCGGTCGCGCATGCCCACGTGTACGTGGAAGCCGAAGACCACTTGCTCCTCGGCCATCCGGCGCTCACGCTCGATGATCCTCTTGTAGCGGTCCCTGGCGGTTACGGGCTGCTCGCGCCAGTGCGAGAAAGGGTGGGTGCTCGCCGCGGCGACGCGGACGCCCTCCTCGTCTGCGGCCCGGATCACACCGCGCCTCAGCCGACCGAGCTCGGCTCGCACCTCCGGGAGCGTGCGGCAGACGGGGGTCAGGGCCTCGAGCTGCGAGGCGCGCAGCTCCGGCACTACCCGGCCCTCGCCCAGGGTCCTTCGGGCGCGGGGCAGCACGTCCGCGGCGCGCGGGGTCAGCGCGCGGGTCTCGGGGTCGATGATCTGGTATTCCTCCTCGACCCCGAGGGTGTACTCTTCCGTCTTCTCGGCCAACCGGGTCCCCTCCTTCGGGATACGGAAAGGTAACACGAGCAGGTTGTCGCCGCGCGTGAGACGGGTCCCAAACGGGCACATAGGGCGGCACCATCGGATACCATTGTGGGACAGGGAAGAGACGGAGGAGCGTGCACCGATGTTGGTCAAGGACGAGCTTCTCGACAAGGTAGTGGAACGCGTGCGGGAGCAGATGCCCGAAGAATGGGCGCCGCAGGTCGAGGAGTTCGTGCGGCAGTATTACGCCTGGATACCCGAGGAGGACCTGGCCGAGCGATCCCCCATAGACGTCTACGGGGCGGCGGTGGCCCACTGGACCTTCGCCCACGAGCGGAGGCCAGGCACTGCCAAGTCCCGGGTGTACAACCCGCATTTCGAGGAGCACGGCTGGCAGTCCACGCACACGGTGCTCGAGATCGTCACAGACGACATGCCCTTTCTCGTGGACTCCACGAGGATGGGCGTGAACCGCCAGGGCTACGCCATCCACCTGATGCTGCACCCGATCATGAAGGTCAGGCGCGACGGCGCGGGCAGGATCGCCGAGGTCCTCGACCCCGACGCCGAGGACGAGGGCGCCATCGCCGAGTCGGTCATCCACGTGGAGGTGGACCGGCAGACGGAGCCCGAGGTGCTCGAGGAGCTCCACGAGTGCATAGAGAGCGTCCTCGAACAGGTGCGCGCGGCCGTCGAGGACTGGAAGGAGATGCGCGGGACCGTCGAGGAGATCGTCTCAGGGCTGGAGGAGGACCAGCCGTCGCCCATCGACGAGGAGGACCTGGAGGAGGCAAAGGCTTTCCTGGGGTGGATCGCCCACGACAACTTCACCTTCCTGGGCTACCGCGAGTACGACCTGCTGACCGAGGACGGGGAGGACCTCCTGAGGAGCGTGCCGGGGACTGGCTTAGGCATCCTGCGGGAGACGAGCCAGAAGCCCATCTCCCAGAGCTTCGCCAAGCTGCCGCCCGAGGTGCGGAGGCTCGCGCACGCGACCTACCTCCTGAACCTCACCAAGGCCAACTCGCGCTCCGTCATACACCGGCCTTCCTACATGGACTACGTCGGCATCAAGAAGTTCGATGCTTCGGGGAAGGTAATCGGCGAGAAGCGCTTCCTCGGGCTCTACACCTTCTCCGCCTACAGCATGAGCGTGCTCGAGATACCGCTGGTGAGGCGCAAGGTCAGGTACGTCCTGGACCGCGCGGGCTTCCCGCCCGACAGCCACAACGAGAAGGACCTGATCGAGATCCTCGAGACCTACCCGCGCGACGAGCTCTTCCAGATCTCCCGCGAGGAGCTCTTCGAGATCACGATGGGCATCCTCCACCTCCAGGAGCGCCAGCGGACGCGGCTCTTTACCCGCCGCGACACCTACGGGCGCTTCTTCTCATGCCTGGTCTTCGTGCCGCGCGACCGCTACAACACGAACATAAGGCGGCGCATGCAGGAGATTCTGCAGCGGGCGCTGGGCGGGGGGAACGCCGAGTTCAACGTCAGGCTCTCGGAGTCCGTGCTCGCGAGGCTCCACTTCATCATCTACACCAGGCCGGGCGAGGTCCCTGACTACGACCCTCAGGCCATCGAGGAGCGCATCGTCGAGGCTACCCGCTCGTGGGCGGACAACCTCTACGACGCCACCATCGAACACTTCGGTGAGGAGCGGGGCACCGAGCTCTTCCGCAAGTACCGCGAGGCCTTCCCCCCCGGCTACCGTGACGGCTTCTTGCCCCGCACCGCCGTCTCGGACATCGCCAGGATCGAGGAGCTCGACTCCGAAGTCGACATAGAGATGAGCCTCTACCACCCGCTCGAGGAGCCCGAGAACTTCCTGGGCTTCAAGCTCTACAGGCTGGGGGAGCAGATATCGCTCTCCGACACCCTGCCGCTGCTGGAGAACATGGGCGTCGAGGTGGTGGACGAGCGTCCCCACAAGATAGAGCCGGCCGGCTCGCCTTCGGTCTGGATCTACGACTTCGGCCTCCTGCACGAGGCCGAGGGCGGGCTCCAGACCGGCGAGGTGCGAGATATCTTCCAGGACGCCTTCGCCCGCGCGTGGCGCGAGGAGGTGGAGGACGACGGCTTCAACCGCCTGGTCCTGCGCGCCAGGCTCACCTACCGTCAGGTAACGGTCTTGCGGGCCTACTGCAAGTACCTGCGCCAGGCTGGCACCACGTTCTCGCAGGACTACATGGAGGACGCCCTCTTCGCGAACCCGCGCATCGCCACGCTCCTCGTCGAGCTCTTCGAGACCCGCTTCGACCCCGACCGGCAGGGGACGGCCGAGGAGGAGACGGAGCGCCTGAGGCGGGAGATCGAGGAGACGCTGGACACGGTCGAGAGCCTGGACGAGGACCGTATCCTGAGGAACTTCCTCAACGTCACCCTCTGCACGGTGCGCACGAACTACTACCAGCGCACGTCCGAGGGCGAGCCCAGGCCCTACCTCTCGTTCAAGTTCGACCCGAGCGAGATCGTCGTGCTGCCGCAGCCGCGCCCGAGGTTCGAGATCTTCGTCTACTCCCCCCGCATGGAGGGCGTCCACCTGCGCGGCGGCAAGGTAGCGCGCGGCGGCATCCGGTGGTCCGACAGGCGCGAGGACTTCCGGACCGAGATCCTCGGCCTCATGAAGGCCCAGACCGTGAAGAACGCCGTGATCGTACCCGTCGGCGCCAAGGGCGGCTTCGTCGTGAAGCGCCCCCCCGCTGGAGGTAGCCGCGAGGCGCTGATGGAGGAGGTCGTCTTCTGCTACAGGACGCTCATCCGCGGCATGCTCGAGCTGACGGACAACCTGGAAGGCGAGCGGGTCGAGCCGCCCGAGGGCGTCGTGCGCTACGACGAGGACGACCCCTACCTCGTCGTGGCGGCGGACAAGGGCACGGCTACCTTCTCGGACATCGCGAACGGCATCTCGGAGGACTACGGCTTCTGGCTCGGCGACGCCTTCGCCTCCGGTGGGCGCACCGGCTACGACCACAAGGAGATGGGCATCACGGCCAAGGGCGCCTGGGAGTCGGTCAAGCGCCTCTTCCGCGAGCTCGGGATGGACATCCAGAACGAGGACTTCACCGTGGCAGGTGTCGGGGACATGTCCGGCGACGTGTTCGGCAACGGCATGCTCCTGAGCCGGCACATCAAGCTGGTCGGCGCCTTCAACCACCTCCACATCTTCCTCGACCCCGACCCCGACCCTGAGACCAGCTTTAAAGAACGCGAGCGGCTCTTCTGGCTGCCGCGCTCCTCGTGGTCGGACTACGACGAGGGCCTGATCTCCGAGGGCGGCGGCGTCTTCGCGCGCACCGCCAAGTCCATCCCCCTCTCCCCCGAGGTACAGGAGTTGCTCGGCGTGGAGGAGGAGACGCTCACGCCGAACGAGGTGATCCGGGCCCTCCTCAAGGCGAAGGTGGACCTGCTCTTCAACGGCGGCATCGGCACGTACGTCAAGGCCACCGAGGAGAGCAACGCCGAGGTCGGGGACAGGGCCAACGACGCCGTGCGGGTGAACGGGGCGGAGCTCGGGTGCCGGGTGGTCGGCGAGGGCGGGAACCTCGGCTTCACCCAGCGGGGGCGCGTGGAGTACGCGCTCGCTGGCGGCAGGATCTACATGGACGCCATAGACAACTCCGCCGGCGTCGACACCTCCGACCACGAGGTGAACATCAAGATCCTGCTCGACCAGATCGTCAAGAGCGGCGACATGACCGAGAAGCAGCGCAACGAGCTGATCTCCGGGATGACCGACGAGGTCGAGCGCCTCGTCCTGCGGGACAACTACGAGCAGACCCTCGCCATAAGCAACGCCCTGGCGCTCGCCCGCCCTATGATCGACGTCCACGTCCGCTACATAGCGGCCCTCGAGCACGCCGGGAGCCTCGACCGCGAGCTCGAGTTCCTCCCGAGCGACGACGCTCTGGCCGAAAGGAAGTCGGAGGGCATAGGCCTGACCGCCCCCGAGTTCGCCATCCTCCTCTCGTACACCAAGATCACGCTCTACAGGCAGCTCCTCAAATCGGACCTCCCCGAGGACCCATACCTCTCGGTAGAGCTGGAGCGCTACTTCCCCACGCCTCTGCGCGAGCGCCTGGGCGACAGGATGCGCGAGCACCGCCTGCGGCGTGAGATCACCGCCACGAGCGTCGTCAACGACCTGGTGAACAAGGGCGGCCCCTCCTTCGCCTTCCGCCTCGGGGAGGAGACCGGGGCGCCGCCCGCGGAGATCGCGCGCTCGTTCACGGCCGCCTGCGAGGTCTTCGAGATGCGCTCGCTGTGGTCCGAGATAGAGGCCCTGGACAACAGGGTAGCCGCCCAGACCCAGACGAGGATGCTCCTGGACTGGCGCCGCCTGGTCGAGCGCGCGACGCGCTGGTTCCTGCGCAACCGCCGCCCGCCCCTGGACATCTCCGCCACGGTCGAGTACTTCTCGGAGGGCGTCTCGGAGCTCACCCGGCGCCTCCCCGAGTTCATGCTCGAGGGCGACAGCGAGGCCGCGGACCGCGCGGCCGAGCAGCTCGTCGAGGCCGGCGTCCCGTCCGAGCTGGCCAGGAGGGTCGCGGTCCTGAGCGCCGTGTTCTCCGAGCTTGACATAGTGGACATCGCCACCGCCACGGAGGAGCCTCTCGAAGAGGTAGCGTCCGTGTACTTCGCTCTAGGCGACCGGCTCAAGCTCCACTGGCTGCGCGGTCACGTCGAGGCCCTGCCTCGCGAGAACCGCTGGCAGGCGCTCGCAAGGGCCGCGCTGCGCGACGACCTCTACGACCAGCAGGCGGAGCTAACCGCGGAGATACTGCGCGGCACACCGGCGGATCTGCCCGCCCACGAGCGCATCGACGCCTGGGTGGACACGAACCGGGCGCAGGCGGAGCGCGCCCTGCAGGTGCTAACCGACATTAACGCCAGCGGGGCGTTCGGCCTCGCTACTCTCTCGGTGGCGCTGCGCGAGGTCCGCAACCTCATAACCTCGGCCGGCGCTCCGGCCGAGCCGGTCCACGGGGGCCAGACCTGACGGCGGCGTGAGGCAAGGAGACCTGGTCGGGGCGGTAATCGCCGCGGGCGTGCGAGATGCCCGGCTCATCGGGGCCCTGCGAGCGGTGCCGAGATCCGGCTTCGTCCCCTCGGACGTCGTGCGATGGGCTTACCTCGACCGGCCGTTGCCGATCCCGCACGGGCAGGTCACTACCCAGCCCTCGCTCTCCGCGAAGATGATCGAAGCCCTCGGCCTCAGGGGCCCCGAGCGCGTCCTCGAGGTCGGCACGGGCTACGGCTTCCAGACGGCGCTCCTCGCCACCCTCGCGAGCTTCGTCTCAAGCGTGGAGCGCTTCCCGGACTTCGCCGCGACCGCTCGTGAGAACCTGGATCGCCAGGGGATAGACAACGTCGAGGTGATCGTCGGGGACGGCACGGAAGGGCTCCCCGAGCACGCCCCTTACGACGCGATCCTGGTCTCCGCGGCGTTCATCTCCGTCCCGCCGCCACTCGCCCGGCAGCTCTGTGAAGGCGGGCGGCTCGTCCAGCCGATAGGCTCGGGCGGCGAGGAGGACGTGATCCTCTTCGAGAAGCAGGAGGGGGACCTCGTGCGACGCCACACCGTCACAGGAGCCCACTTCGTCAGGCTCTACGGCGCCCACGCCTTCCAGGGCCGATGACCGACCACACCAAGCGCTTCACCGGCAGGGTAGAGAGCTACGCGAGGTACAGGCCCTCCTACCCGCGGGAGATCCTGGATCTCCTGACCGAGAGGTGCGGCCTCGCGAGCGACTCCGTCGTCGCCGACGTGGGATCGGGGACGGGCATCCTGAGCAGACTGTTCCTGGAGAACGGCAACCGCGTCCTCGGCGTCGAGCCCAACGCGGAGATGAGGGCGGCGGCCGAGGAGCTCCTCGGCGACCGGCCGGGCTTCACGAGCGTCGCGGGGACGGCGGAGGACACGACGCTCGATACCGGCAGCGTGGACTTCGTCGTCGTGGGCCAGGCCTTCCACTGGTTCGACGCCGGGCGGGCACGCGCCGAGTTCGCCCGCATCCTCCGACCGGCCGGCTGGGGCGTCCTGATCTGGAACCTTAGACGCAAGGACGCGACGCCTTTCCTCGCGGCGTACGAGCGGTTACTCCAGGCGTACAGGACGGACAGGGGGGAGATCGAGATCTGGCGCCAGGACGCGGCAATGGCCGACTCCCTCTTCGGCCCCGGCTCCTTCGAGAGAGCGACCTTCGACAACAAGCAGGTCCTCGACCTCGACGGCCTCGAGGGGAGGCTCCTGTCCGTCTCCTACGTCCCCGCACTAGGCGAGCCCGGCTCGGAGGCCATGCTCCGGGAGGCACAGAGGATCTTCGAGGAGCACGGGAGAGGCGGCGCCGTCACGGTCGAGTACGACACCGAGGTCTACTACGGGCACCTGACGCCGAAGGAGTAGGCTCGGTCATTCGTGCTCCAGCGACCCCCGGTGCGCGGCGGCGCGCTCGACGTACTCCCGCACGCCGCGAGCTATCTCTTCTGTTGTCTGCTCCTCGGACACGTCCTTCACGGCCTTGGCCGGGATGCCTACTATGGCGCGCTACCACGACTTGATATCGAGACATGGTCCCTCTCTTGCCCTTATCTGCCCAGGCTCCTGGAAGGTAGTGTTCTTCGGATCTGGTCCAGGAGTGGGCTGCTAGATAGTCCACATGTCCCATACAACAGAGCTTCGTCCACTGGCAACATGCTCACAGTAGGGACCGTCGCGAGGTGGTCGAAGCTACAGGAGTCAGCGGTGGCACCGGAGAACAAGGCCAAACGGAGACGAGGGTCGGCGCAGCGACGTTCCAGTAGCTTCTGTCCAGCTTAGCCGCCTCTACAGTGAGGAGATAGGGCGACGAAGGAGGTAAGCGAGGAGATGTGAGTTGTTCCCCAGGAGATATGTCAGACGAATCAGACCGACAGGAGTAACCGTAAATGGCACTCTGGAGACCTGACCCTAGCTTCTATCCTTCGCCGAAGATGGCGATGCAGGCACCGAGGGAGGAGCTCGCCTACGTAGCCATCTTGAATCCTGACTCTGCCTTGAACCTCAACGGCGATCGACGCTCTGATGCGCTTGCCGTAATGGACCTCGATCCTGACTCGGAGACCTACGGCCACGTCGTCGGGCGAGTGGATATGCCGAATACTGGTGATGAGCTGCACCACTTCGGCTGGAACGCCTGCAGCTCGGCGCTGTGCCCCTACGCTCCGCACCCGCACATCGAGCGCCGCTACCTGATCGTGCCCGGCATCCGCTCTTCGCGGATGTACGTCATCGACACCAAGCCCGATCCGAGAGAGCCGCACATCGTCAAGGTAATAGAGCCCGAAGAGATCTACGAGCGTACCGGCTACAGCCGCCCCCACACCGTCCACTGCGGCCCTGAGGGCGTCTACGTGAGCACGTTGGGGAACCCCGACGGTGAAGGACCGGGGGGTGTGTTCATCATGGACCACGAGAGCTTCGACCCTCTCGGGCCCTGGGAAGTCGACCGGGGACCGCAGTACCTGGCCTACGACTTCTGGTGGCACCTGGGCCACGACACCATGATTACCAGCGAGTGGGGTACGCCGAACATGATCGAGGGCGGTCTCATCCCCGAGAAACTCCTGGGAAGCGAATATGGCCATCAACTTCACCTGTGGGATCTGCGCAAGCGTCGCCACCTGCAGGCTCTGGATCTGGGCGAAGAGTATCAGATAGTGCTGGAGCTTCGGCCCGCCCATAACCCGAGCAAGACCTACGGCTTCGTCAACGTGGTCGTCAACCTCAAGGATCTCTCCTCGTCGATATGGCTCTGGCACCGCGAGAACGGCCGGTGGGGCATCCAGAAGGTGATCGACATCCCCGCAGAACCGGCCGACCCGGAACTGTTGCCGCCCGCGCTACAGGACTTCGCCGCGGTGCCGCCCCTGGTTAGCGACATCGTTCTCTCCCTCGACGACAAGTATCTCTATGTGTCGTGCTGGGGTACCGGAGAGATGCGCCAGTACGACGTCTCAGACCCGTTCAACCCGAAGCACACCGGGTCCGTACACCTGGGCGGGATCGTACGTAGAACGGCGCACCCGAAGACCGGTCAGCCTCTGAACGGGGGGCCGCAGATGGTGGAGCTCAGTCGGGACGGCCGGCGGCTGTACTTCAGCAACTCGCTGTACGCCGCCTGGGACGCGCAATTCTATCCAGAAGGCATCCACGGTTGGATCGCCAAGCTGGATGCGGACCCCGAGGGTGGTCTCACGGTGGATCCCGACTTCTTCATCGAGTTCGATGAGGGTGAGAGGCCACATCAGATAAGGCTACAGGGGGGCGACTCCTCCTCCGACTCGTACTGCTACGTCTCGTGAGCGAGAGCTGGCCGTGGCTCACGCTAGCCCTGCTGGGTGCCTACCACGGCCTCAACCCGGCGATGGGCTGGCTCTTCGCGGTGGCCCTGGGCTTGCAGGAACAGCGGCGAGGGGCCGTCCTGCAAGCCCTCCCACCCATCGCCCTGGGACACGCTATCGCTGTGTTGCTGGCGGTGCTGGTCGTCGGGGTGGCACGTATCGTGGTCCCGCTAGATGTGGTGGGTCCCGTGTGCGCGGGCGTGCTCATCCTCTTCGGCCTGTACAAGCTCGTCAGGCGCAGGCATCCGCGCTGGGTAGGGATGCGAGTGGGCTTCAGAGACTTGACGGCCTGGTCGTTCCTGATGGCAACCGCCCACGGCGCAGGCCTCATGCTCATCCCGGTGCTGTTGAGCCTATCGTCCGACGAGCACGTGCATGGAGCGCACGCGGATCACGCCTCCATGACCGGCTCCGCAACGGCGCTCGCCGACCTTGCGGTGATCGGTATCCATACCCTGGCGATGTTCGTCGTGATGGCCGCGGTAGCGATGGTGGTATTCGAGAGACTGGGGGTAGCGATACTCAAGCGCACCTGGTTCAACGTTGACCTCTTGTGGGCAGGGGCACTGGTAGGGGCAGGCATCATCACGCTGGTCGTATAGAGAAATCGGGGTTCTCTAGCACGCTCGGACGCAAGGAACATGAGAGAATCAAGCGATACGCTCGGGTGAGCGGGAGAAGGAGGGTCGCGGTTATGGCGAGGGAATCGGATGACAAGCGCGGGCAGCTCGTGCGGGCCGCTTACGAGGTGGCCATGCCCAAAGGAGGGCCTTCGGCCTCGGTGCACTTGCACGAGGTCGCGAAGGAGATGGGATTGAAGGACCCGGGCAGGGACGAAGACGTCAGAAACGAGCTCACGAGCATGGTCCTCGACCTTCAGGAGGAGGGCGACGTGGAGGGGTGGTCCCCCACCAACGCGCGCTTCAGGCTCACCTCTCAGGGCGCGAGCAAGGCCGAGGGCGAGTGAGACTGCGCCGCTACGACGCCCACGCGGTCCGCAACGGGATGAGCTGCACAGATTCGGCCTGAAGGTGATCATACCGGGGCACTGCACCGCATGGTGCAAAACCCGCTGTTTCATGGCCCCCTAGAGGCCAAGGACATCGCCCTCTCACGGCGAAAACCCGGGTTCAAATCGCGGTGGGGTATCACATACTTCTCAGAAAGTCACCCGTTGATGATTGGGGCTCAAAGCGCGCACTGTTTTCACGTTGAGCTAGTCTGACCATTCCCGCTAGCCACGTTGCGCCTACGTATCGTTCCCCAACCCGTGATGACGGTGCTCAACCATGCGCCCCCTGCAACAAACCCGCCGACCACATCACTGAAGTAGTGAGCGCCCAGATAAACCCTACTGAATCCGATCAGGATCACCAGCGCCGCCGCTCCGACAACGAAAATCGCATGCGTTCTCTGGCCGCTCAAGCTGAGCACAGCAAAGTAGGCGAGCATTCCGTAGATCACTACGGACTCCATCGCCTGGCCGCTGGGGTAACTGTAGGAGGTCTCGACCACCAGTGGACGATCGAAGTGGGGTCGAGGCCTGGCGAAGACGTTTTTGAGGAGCAGGTTCAGTGCCTCGCCGCCGAGCACCGCGACCAGCCACGCCGCCAACATAGACCAGCGTCTCTGCAAGAGGAGTACGCCGACGACCAGCATACTTACGACCGCCAGCGCCTCCAAAGAGCCTAGGACGCCGACGATGCGGAGGGAGTCCGTTAAGCCCGACGCCTCAGAAGCGAAGCTGTGCAGGGCGTCGGCTGTTGACCGGTCGAAGCGCACCAACGGACCGCGGATCTGGACCCCCAGCGACACCGCGACGAAGAGGCACGAGCAACCGGCAGTGATCAGCAAGCCCAGTGCTGCCGAATGCCTCCCTACGTACCTAGCCACGCCGTGATGTTACCCCGATTGCCGCTTATGGTTGTTTGAGGGGCCCCCGCCAGAGCGCTGGCTATCCCGCTAGAGTTGCGCGGCGTACCGAGTGCCGAAGGTATCGCGTGTACCGCCCGCGCGGATTTCGAACACCGCACTAGCGTGCTGGCTTACTCGTTCGTTCCTCCTTCAGGCACGAATTTCGGCGTAGCGATCGAAGCGGGTGCTTATGCATACCCAATAGCGCGCAGATAGCGGGAAGCCGAGCGGGCTACTGCAGCCTCGGCATCGCTCGCCACCACCCACCCCTCGAAACATCCGTAGATACGATCGTATCGGAACGGCTCGAGCCGCTCGGTAATCCGGCGGACGCTTTCCCCCGCCAACGGGATGTAGTTCACGTAGCTGTACATAAAGCTGACATAGCGGTGGTCTTCGGCCACGTGGAGCGTATCCCCCGTGCACAGCGCCCCTTGACCCTCGCTACCCGCCGCCCAGTGGAGCACGGCCGAACCGGCGAAATGCCCTCCGCAGTGGATTAGGGTCAGACCGGAGATGGGCTGATATGTTGTCTCCTCCCAGAATACTATCGTCGGGTCCGGACGCATTACCCACCTTCGATCTGCCGCGTGCAAGTAGATCGGAATCCCATCGAAGGCCCGGCTCCACTCAACCAGTGCTCCGTAGAAATGGGGGTGCGAGCTTGCAATCGCGGTCAGCCCTCCCGCTGCCCGCACCGCCTCGATGGTCGCGTCGTCGATCAGGCTTACACAATCCCACAGCATATTTCCCTCGGGCGTCCGGATCAGGAGGGCCTGCTGACCGATGGCGAAGTGCGGCTCCATTCGGATGCCGATGAGTCCCGGTTCGAGCAGCTGTATGACGTTCTGGTGGTCGCGGCGCAGATCCGCGAGGGTCGTCCACCGCTGTCCTTTCCAGTAGACGGCCTCACGTTCGTCTTCGCAGATGGCGCAACCCAAAGGCGGCCTCCTGGTCGCAGCGTATTGGACGCCACAGCGCACGCAAATGTGGTTGACTATTGCCCTCCTCCGCTTCTCCGCCGACCCAATACTATGGAACTGCCGTAGCGGCAAGAAAGTCCGAAAACTGCGTTAGCCACATAGCGGGGCGGTATGGCAGAGTACAAGGAGAACGGCGAGGGCGAGTAAGCAGAGAAGCCACGGCGTAAGCTCTTCATCGAGGAGTGCTTATGGAAGGAGGATGATGTACGTAACCTAGGGTAACGTCTGACACCACGTTTGACACCACGAGTGAAAGAAGTTGACACCATTAGCAGGATAAGGGCATCAACGGCGCTCCAACGAGGCCCGGTGCGCGGCGGCGCGCTCGACGTAGGTTCTTACGCCGCGGGCAATGTCTGCGGCTTGCTCCTCGCTGACGTCTTTGGCGGCCTTGGCCGGGATCCCGACTATGAGGCTGCGGGACGGGAACTCTTTGCCTTCGGGGACGAGGGCGCCCGCGGCGACGATGGAGCCATCCCCTATCTTCGCGCCGTTGAGGATGGTGGCGCCCATGCCCACGAGGCACCCGTCGCCTATCTCGCAGCCGTGCACGATCGCGTTGTGGCCGACCACGCAGTCCTCGCCCACTATGGCCGGGAAGCCGGGGTCCGCGTGCAGGATGCAGCCGTCCTGGATGTTGGTGCGGGCCCCGACCCGGATCGGCTCCGTGTCGCCCCGCAACACCGCCCCGTACCAGACGCTCGACTCCTCGGCTAGGCGAACGTCCCCGACCACGCAGGCTCCAGGGGCGACCCACGCGGAATCGGCGAGCTCAGGGAACTTGTCGCCGTGGGGGAGCAGGCTCCCACTCTCGCTCACAGCCGGCCTCCTTCCTGCTCTTCGAGGAAGCCGAAGAGGAGCCTCCTGAACTCGTCCGGCCTCTCGACGTGCGGGGTGTGGCCGCAGTCCGGGATGACCTCTTCGCGGTAGGCGCCGCCGGCTGCAGCGTACTTGTCCAGGAGGGCGCGGGTCTGGGCGCCCATCGGCTGCGGCGGGTAGACGTCGTCCCCCGGCCAGCCCGGGATCGCGTCGAGCCGCCCGAGGAAGCCGAAGTCCAGCAGCGAGGTGTCCGAGACGATGGCGTCGTCGGCGCCCCGGATCCAGAGCACCTCGGGCCTCGGCTCGACCCGGACGAGGTCACCCAGGTCGCAGTACTTCGGGGAGATGGCGTTGTTCATGCCCCGCGCTCCGGGCGCGACGTTCGGCCAGTTCTCGGAGCCCGTCGCGTCGCCGGGGTAATTATCTTCGCCCACCTTCGTCGAGAGCATCGAAGAGAGGTATACCTCCTCACGCTCGGCCCTGAACGGCGGCTTGAAGTAGAAGGAGTTCATCACGTTGCGCGGGGAGTTCGGGTCGTCGTCGCTACGGTCGCCCTCCGCGAGGCGCCGCACGAACTCCGGGTTGGCCGTGCCGCCGCCGGAGCCCGCGTAGTCAGGCCAGCAGGGCGTCCCCGCCGCGTCCTTCGTCCCCCCGAAGCCGTAGGGGGACATCGGGTCGACGAGGGTCAGCGAGGCGACCCCGCCGGGGTTGTCGATCGCGTACTGCATCGCGACCGTCCCGCCCGCCGACCAGCCGACGAGGTGGACACGTCCGAGCTTTAGGGTCTCCACGAGCGACCGCAGGTCGTCGGAGAAGTCGCGCAGGCCGCGGGTGGCGTCCAGCGGCTTGGTCCCGGAGCCGCCGAACCCCCTGAGGTCAGGGGCCAGCCCACGGTAGCGGTCCGGCAGCGCCGCAAGCGTCTCGTCGAAGAAGAGGGACGAGGAGGCGTTGCCGTGGACAAGGAGAACGGGGACGCCGCTCTCGGATCCGCTCTGGAGGAGGTGCGTCGCCAGCCGGGGCGTCTCGACCGTCCCCGCCGTGACGCCCGCGGGGAGCCCGCCGCTAGCCACGCTCATACCCACCGCCTGACCCTGGCTTTGTAGCTCAGGTACTCGTCGCCGAACTTGCGCTCCAGGTAGCGCTCCTCGCGCTCTATCACCCCGCGCCGCATGAGGTGGAGGACCAGGGGGAGCAGCAGCGCCGCGGGGAGCGCGTTGGCGCGGGCTGTGATGCCGCCGTAGATCAAGGTCATGCTCAGGTAGAGCGGGTTGCGCGTGAAGCGGTAGGGTCCGCCGGTCACTATCGTGGTCGTGGGCTCGTACGGGTCGACGTTGGTCCCCGCCCGTTTCATCTCGCGGAGGCCGAGGGCACAGATCACGAGCCCGCCGAAGATCAGGGACCATCCGAGCGCCCGCCTCAAGCCGCGCGGCAGGAAGGGGATCGGGGAGAGCCTGTTCGCGAGAAGACCCAGGACCAGGGCGCCGGCGTAGATCAGGGGCGGGGGCGCGATCACGCCGGGGTTGTCCGGCGCCTCGCCGCTCATACCTCCACCAGCACGGCGTCGCCCTGGCCGCCGCCCGAGCAGATCGCCGCGAGCCCCCTGCCGCCGCCTCTTCGCTTGAGCCCGTAGAGGAGCGTCATCAGGATGCGCGCGCCGGAGGCCCCTATCGGGTGCCCCAGGGCGAGCGACCCGCCGCTCGTGTTCACGATCTCGGGGTCCACGTCAAGAATCCGCGTCGAGTGGATAGCGACCCCCGCGAACGCCTCGTTTATCTCCACGAGGTCCAGTTCGTCGGCGCTCCACCCAGCCTTCTCGAGGGCGAGCCGCCCGGAGTTGCCAGGCACGGTCAGCAAATCTGGCGGCTCCTCGGCGACCTTGGCGTGCGCGACGATGGTGCCCAAAGGCTCCAGGCTGCGCCTCTCGGCGAAGGACTCGCTCGCGAGCACCAGCGCCCCGGACCCGTCGGTGACGCCGGGGGCGTTGCCGGCGGTCACGGTGCCGCCCTCGTCGAGCGGCGGGAGCGCGGCCAGCCTCTCGAGCGAGGTGTCGCGCCGGATGGACTCGTCGGTCTCGACGTAGCTCGTCTGGCCCTTCTTGCCGGGCACCTTGACCCCGACTATCTCCTCGGCGAGCCTGCCATCGTCCGTCGCGGCCGCCGCGCGCTGGTGGCTCCTCAGAGCCCACCTGTCCTGGTCCTCGCGCGAGATGCCGAACCTCTTCGCGCCCTCGCTGCCGAACCGGACCATGTTGACGTGCTCGAAGGCGTCGAGCAGCCCGTCGTGCATCATGGCGTCGAGGGCCGGCGTGTCGCCCATGCGCGCCCCCCACCTCGCCTTCGGCAGGAGGTAGGGAGCGTTGGACATGCTCTCCATGCCGCCGGCCAGGACCACCTCGTAGTCGCCGGCCCGGATCATGGTCTCCGCCAGCGTCGCGCTCCTGAGGCCCGAGGCGCAGACCTGGTTGAGCGTCTCGGTAGTCAGGGAGAAGGGCAACCCCGCGTGGAAGTTGGCCTGGCGCGAGGGGATCTGGCCGACACCCGCCTGCACCACGATGCCGAAGACGGAGTGCTGCAGCTCCCCGTCCTCGACGCCGGAGCGGTCTATTGCCTCCCGGATCGCCGCCCCCCCGAGCTCCGGCGCGGACAGGGGGGACAGAGCGCCGCCGAACCTCCCGAAGGGCGTCCGCGCCGCCCCCAGAACCACCGCCCGTTCCACGTGCGAACCTCCGATGCTAGAGACCACCACCAAGGGAGTTTATAAGAAGAGGCGGAGCGGGGTCGGGCCTCTAGTAGAATGAGGCACAGGGAAGCTTCGCAGGGGAAAGAAGCGAGGAGGCATCGTGGCGAACATCGGCGATTACGCGAGCACGTACGCCAGCTTCGAATGGGAGACGCCCGAGAGGTTCAACTTCGGGAGAGACGTCGTCGACGGGTGGGCCGACGACCGACCGGCCATGATCTGGCTGGGGACGAACGGAGAAGAGCGCCGCCTGACCTTCGGCGACTTCTCCAGGCTCTCCAACCGCTTTGCCAACGCGATGCGAAACCTGGGCGTGGGCCGCGGCGACAGGGTGATGGTCCTCCTCGGCAAGGTCCCGCAGTGGCACGCGATCCTCACCGGCCTCCTCAAGCTCGGCGCCATAGCCATCCCGTGCGCCCCGCAGCTCCGCTCCGGCGACCTCGAGTTCCGGGCCGGGCACTCCGGCTCGGTGGCCATGATCTCCGGCCCCGAGGGCATCGGGGAGGTCGAGAAGATGCACCGCGACGCCCCGAACCTGAAGCACTTCGTCTCCGTCGGCGAGGAGAACGAGGGCTGGGAGCCTTTCGAGGAGCTGGTGGAGGGAGCTACGGAGGACTTTACCGCGGAGGACACGTCGTCAGAGGACGGGGCGTTCATCCTCTATACCTCAGGTACTACCAAGAACCCCAAGGGGGTTCTGCACACCCACGGCTACACCCACGCGAAAAGGATGCAGGCGCGGTACTGGCTCGACCTGCAAGAAGGCGACCGGCTCTGGTGCACCTCGGGGACGGGCTGGGCCAAGAGCATCTGGAACGTGTTCCTGGGGCCATGGAGTTGGGGCACGGAGATCTTCTTCCACGAGGGCGGCTTCGACCCCGCCGAGCGCCTGGATCTCGTACAACGGTACGAGATCACGGTCCTGTGCCAGGCCCCTACCGAGTACCGCCTGCTCGCCAAGACCCCCGAGCTGGAGAGCGCGGACCTCTCGAAGCTCAGGCACGCGGTCTCCGCCGGAGAGCCCCTGAACCCTCCGGTCATAGAGCGGTGGAGAGAGCTGCACGACATCACGATCTACGACGGCTACGGCCAGACCGAGAACACCCTGCTCGTCGGCAACTTCCCCGGCCTCGAGGTACGCCCGGGCTCGATGGGCAAGCCCTCCCCCGGCTGCGAGGTGAAGGTCGTAGACGCCGACGGCAACGAGTGCCAGCCCGACGAGCCGGGCGACATCGCCCTCGTCGACCGGATCCCGTGCCTCTTCAAGGAGTACTGGGAGCAGCCCGAAGAGACCGAAGCCGTCTTCAGCGGCGGCTACTACCTCACGGGGGACCGGGCGTACAGGGACGATGACGGGTACCTGTGGTTCGAGGGACGCTCGGACGACGTGATCCTCTCCGCCGGCTACCGCATCGGTCCTTTCGAGGTCGAGAGCATCCTCATAGAGCACCCCGCGGTCGTCGAGAGCGCGGTGGTCCCGGCCCCCGACGAGGACCGCGGGAGCGTCGTCAAGGCGTACGTAGTCCTGGGCCAGGACTACGAGCCCTCGGACGAGCTCGCGCGCGAGATACAGGGCTTCTGCAAGGCCCAGACCGCCCCGTACAAGTACCCCCGCCGGATCGAGTTCATCGGCGAGCTGCCCAAGACGACGAGCGGCAAGATCCGGCGCGTCGAACTGAGGCAGCGGGAGAAGGTGTGAAATAGCTGTCAGCTGTCGGCCATAGCGGTCAGCCTGAGACGCTTCTAGCGACACGCGGTTCGTATCGGCTATCCTGGTCGTTTGCGGGAGAGCCTTCGGCGAACGAGAGGCACGTGGCCAACACCAAACGAAAGCTGAGGGCTGAAAGCTGAAAGCTGACCGCTACGAAGGCGAAGCCTATTGCTACCTGACGACGGTGGGCAGGGTGACCGGCCGTCCGCACGAGATCGAGATCTGGTTCGCCCTCGACGGCGATACCCTCTACATGCTCTCCGACAACCACGGCTCGGACTGGGTGAAAAACCTGCGCCGAACACCGGAGGTCACCGTCCGCGTCGCCGGAGAGCAACTCGAGGGACGTGCTCGCGTCGTCGGGGACGGAGAGGAGGACGAGCTGGCTCGTAGTCTTCTGGTCGAGAAGTACGAGAGCAGCCCCGGCAGCCTCTCGAGCTGGCGCCGCACCGCTCTCCCGGTAGCGGTAGACCTGGTCCGGCGTTGACGCCACCCCGACGCGCCGCCGCCGTGGCCCTGTCGTCCCTGGCGGCCTTGCTGTTCGCGCGCCCGGCGCTGGCCCACGGTTTCGGACAGCGGTACGACCTTCCGGTCCCACTCTGGCTCTACCTCTGGGCCGCGAGCGCCGTGGTGCTGCTCTCCTTCGTCCTGGTAAGTTACTTCGTCGGCAAGGAGGAAGCCCCGCGCAGATATCCCCGCTTCGACCTCCTGCGCCTGCGCGCCTTCCGGGCGACGCTCGCGAGCCGGCCGTTCGTATCCGGGCTGCGCCTCCTCTCCGTCACGCTCTTCGCGCTCGTCGTCGCCTCAGGCCTTTCGGGGGACCAGACACCCGAGCTCAACTTCGCGCCGACCTTCGTCTGGATCTGGTGGTGGGTAGGCCTCACCCTGTTCGTGGCCCTCGTGGGCAACGTGTGGCCGCTCGTGAACCCCTGGAAGATCCTCTTCGAGTGGGCCGACGGGCTCACCAGGCGCCTGGGGGTCGAAGAGGGACTGGAGTTGAGGGTGCCGTATCCGGCCGCCTGGGACGTCTGGCCGGCGCTGGCTTGCTTCGCCGCCTTCGCGTGGGTGGAGCTCGTGTTCTGGGGCTCGGCGACACCGCGCAACATCGCCCTGTTCGCCCTCCTGTACTCCAGCGTCACCTGGGCGGGCATGACCTTCTTCGGCAAGGAGACCTGGCTGCGCAGAGGCGAGGCCTTCTCGGTCCTCTTCGATATCCTGGCCAGGTTCGCGCCGACGGAGGCGCGGGTGAAGGGCCGCCGGGTGTGCGAAGGTTGCGAGGAGTGCGTGCCGGAGGGCCGGTCCGGGGACGAACCCTCCGGCGGGGGGTGCGGGGGGTGCGTGAACTGCTGGGGCTGCTTCGAGCGGGCCGCGCCAGGGGAGCGCGAGCTAGACCTCAGGCCGCCGGGGGTAGGGCTGCTCGACCCCGAAAGGTTCTCCGCCGGCCGCCTGGTGTTCGTCGTCTTCGTGCTCGCCAGCGTCACCTACGACGGCCTGCTCGCGACCCCGCAGTGGGTGGCCCTGGTCTACTCCCTCTCTGCTACGACGGGCTCGGTCGGGATGTTGGGCAGCGCCGCGTACGGCACTCTGGGCCTCGTGGTCGTGCCGCTCGTCTTTCTCGGCCTGTACGCGGGGGTCGTGAAGCTCTGCGCGATGCTCGGGAAGGCGAGCTTCGCCACGCTCGCCGGGGCGTTCGCGTACTCGCTGGTGCCCATCGCGCTCGTCTACCAGGCGGCCCACTACTTCACGTACCTGCTCACCGAGGGGCAGCTGATCTTCGCCCTCGTCTCCGACCCGTTCGGGTGGGGCTGGGACCTCTTCGGCACCGCCGGCTACGAGCCCAGGATAAGCGTCGTAGACGCGGCCTTCGTCTGGTACTCGCAGGTCGCCCTGATCGTGGGCGGCCACGTCTTCGCCGTGTACCTCGCGCACGCCGCCGCTCTCCGCCAGATGCCCGACGCCAGATTGGCGCTCAGGAGCCAGTACCCGATGGTGGCGCTCATGATCCTCTACACAGTCCTCGGGCTCTGGATCCTCTCCCAACCCGTCGCGGGATAACCATGCTTGCCCAAATCGACCCGGGCCAGGGTCCCGTCATGACCTACGACAAGCTCGAGGGCACGCGCCGCCTCAAACTCCTGGACCGCTACCGCGTCCAGAACGGCACCTACGCCGACGGCGCGCCCGCCGTCAACGCCCTGGGCTGCTCCGCGCACTGGTTCGAGGTGCACCCGACCTGGTCCAATGGGGGCCTCATGGCGCTCGGCTACTACGAGCACGGCACCCACTTCCTCAAGGTCACCAACGACGGCCAGATCCGGCGTGTCGGCTACTTCCTGCCCACGGCCGGCTCGACCTCGGCGGCGTACTGGGTCACGCGCAACATCGTCTACGCCGTGGACTACACCAGAGGGATAGACATCCTGCGCTACACCGGTAACGGCACCGACGGTCCCCTGCCCAGCGCGGACCAGCGCGGCACCGGCCGAGGGTGAGGTAGCACGCTACGCCCTCTTGCAGCCGGGCAGCTTTCAGCACGCTACGCCCTCTTGCAGAGGGCTCCGCTTTCAGCACGCTTCGGACCTGAAAGTCCTCGCTCTCAGCTTCTTCCCTTCGAGGCCATGCCGGACGCGCTTTGCGTGGCCGCTTTCGGATGGCGTGCCGGAGGGCGGCCCGAGACGACTTGCTGACAAGGCGCCTGGCGAAGCCCTAGGCGCCGTGCTGACAAGCGACCGAAGGGAGCGTGCTAACTAACTATCGCCGCGAGCTGCGTGAGGCTGCTCGCCATGCGCGGGCCGTACCAGGTAAGGAGCTTGCCGTCCACGAGGTGAATGCGGTCCGAGCGGGCGGCGGGGATGTCGAGGGCGTAGAAGTCTTCGAGGTCTTCGGCGCAGAACGGGTAGGGCTCGTCGGGGAGGAGGACGACCTCGGGCTGCGCCGCCTCGACCTCCTCCGGCGTGAAGACGGGGTAGCGTGTGGAGCCGCCGCACACGTTCTCGGCGCCGCAGGTCTCGAGCACGTCGTGCGCGTAGGTGTCCGAGCCGACGCTCATGTACGGGTTCTTCCAGATCGGGACGAACACCCGCCGCGCCGCCGCTCGTGCCGTCCCGTCGAGCAGCCTGTCGTAGACGCGCTCGACGGGGTCGAGAACGGGCCCGACCCGGGGCGCTTCGACGACCCTGGCGAGCTCGCGCAGGAGCCAGAGGGCCCCCGCCACGCTCTCAGGGGCGCCGACGAAGACGGGGATGCCGGCGGCCTGGATCTTCTCGACGTTCTCCCTGCTGTTCTCCTCTTTGACGGCTACCACGAGGTCGGGCTCCAGCCCCAGCAGCCGCGCCACGTCCACCTTCTTGGTCCCTCCCACGGTGGGCAGCCTGCCGACCCCGCGAGGCGGCCACAGGCAGTAGCGGGTGCGGCCGACGACCCTCCTTCCCACCCCGAAGGCGAAGAGGGCCTCTGTAAGGCTCGGCACAAGGCTGACTATGCGCTGCGGGGCCACGGCGTTACGTTCCTCAGACCTCCCGGAAGAGCTTCTCGGAGGCGGAGATGGGGTCCAGCTCCCGCTCGTAGACCTTCTCCATGAGCTCGTCGTCCTCCCTCTCTAGGCGATGTTGCATCTCCCTCTCGAGGCGCTCCTTGGCCCACGAGATGACGAACTCCTTGAGCGAGGCCCGTCGCCGCTCCTCGAGCTTGCCGCTCTCCTCCAGGTAAGACCTGTGCTTCTCTATGGCCCCTTTCAGCTCCTCGACGCCCTCGCCGGTGTCCCCGCGGGTCATGACGATCGGGGGGAACCACGGCTGGGGGTCGAGCTCCTGCCCGATGTCCAGGATGGAGCGCACCTCGTTCGCCGCGCCCTTCGCCTGCGGGTGGTCCGCCTTGTTAATGCAAAAGACGTCGGCGATCTCCATCACCCCGGCCTTCAGGGCCTGCACGGCGTCCCCCGCCCCGGGCTGCAAACAGAGAACCACCGTGTCCGCGGCCGACGCCACCTCGACCTCCCCCTGCCCCACCCCGACCGTCTCGTACAAGACCACGTCCATCCCGGCGGCCTCCATCGCGAGCGCCGCGAGCCTGGAGGCGCCCGCGAGCCCCCCCAGATGCCCCCGGCTCCCCATCGAGCGGATAAAGACGTCTTTGTCGAGGAAGTGGTCCGCGAGGCGTATGCGGTCGCCGAGGATCGCACCATGCGAGAACGGGCTCGAAGGGTCCACCGAGACGACCCCGACCCTCTTCTCTTCATTGCGGTAGAGCTCTATGAGCTTCGCGATGATGCTGCTCTTCCCCACGCCGGGCGGTCCCGTAAAGCCCACGCTCAAGGCCCCGCCCGTGTGCGCGTAGATCCTGGAGATGATCTCGTGTGTCTCGGGATCCTCGCG
>DATACV010000225.1:0-11005 GCA_036258875.1 Rubrobacteraceae bacterium | reverse complement strand
TCCTTGAACCTGGTCCCCTTCACGACGCGGCCGGCGTCCACGTCGAGGCAGGGGATTATGCGCACGAGAAGGCCCATCGTTACACGTAAGGCACGCCCGCGGACCGGCACTCCTCGGCGATGCGGGCGTGGAGTATCCCGGCAGCGGGGAGCAGCACCGAGCCCTCGTCCCCCGTCCCGACCACCATCGAGCCGTCCCGGCCCCTCCAGTGCCGGTGCACCGCGTAGGCCGCGAGCGTCCCTTCGAGGAGGCTGGCGATCCTGTCGAACTCCGCGTGGGAGAGCCCGGCGTCCACGTCGATCTTCGAGAGGTCTATGTTCTCGGAGGCAGAGAGGTCGGCAGAGAGGTTCCCGGTCCTGAGGCGCAGCCCCGGGGTGTTCCAGAGGATGTCCACCGCCGTCTTGAGGGCCGCGGCGCGCGTCTCCTTGTTCCCCTTCCTCAGCTTCGGCTCCTCCATATTCCTGAGCACCTGCGCGAGGTCCTTCCCGTTCGGCTCGTTCCACGAAGGCTCGCCGTCGCGGGCGGTACGCTCGAGCGCCAGGATCTTGAGCGTCGCCGCCGAGTCGACCTCGGTAACGGTCCTCTGGCCGCGCGTCCTCGGGAACGGGTAGTCCGTGTACTCGACCCCCACCCCCTCCAGCTGCGAGAGGAGCTCCTCGGAGTACGGCTCCCCGCCGAACATCTTGCGGCTCGCCGAGTACGCCGGGAGGGCTACCTTCGAGAGGATGCGCTCGATCCTGCGCGACCCCCGCTCGTTAGGGACCGCGAGCGGGGCGTCGATGCCGGCGATCACGCCGCGCCGCTCGGCGGCGTAGTCCTCGACCTTCGCCGCTATCTCCCCCGCGTCCTCGGCGAAGGAGTTGGCTATGATGCTCCCCCGCTCGTCCAACACCACGAGGCAAGAGGCCTTCTCCCGCGCCTCGCCCGGCCTCCACGCGAGCGCGCAACCCACGAACCTCACGCCCGAACCCCCGCCTCGGCGACCACCCCGGCTACCTCCTCGCAGACCTCCCGACACACGTACTCGTCGGCGTGCTCGACCATCACCCTGACCACCGGCTCCGTCCCGCTCGGCCTGAGCAGTATGCGCCCCTTCTCACCCAGCCGCTCCTCGGCCTCCAGAACCGCCCGCTCCACAGCCTCGGAGGCGGCGAGCGTCTTCGCGGAGGCCGCGTCGGGGACCCTCACGTTGATGAGCTCCTGGGGATAGACCTCCATGACCCGCGCGAGCTCCGAGAGAGGCTTCCCGGTCCGGGACATAACGTCGAGCAGGGCGAGCGCGGTGACGATCCCATCCCCCGTCGTCACGTGCTCGGAGAGGATCACGTGCCCCGACTGCTCCCCCCCGAGGGCGGCGCCGCTCCCGCGCATCGCCTCCGCCACGTGCCTGTCTCCCACCGGGGTTACTTCGTACGGGATGCCCAGAGAGTCCATCGCCTTGAAGAAGCCGAGGTTGCTCATCACCGTGACGACCACCCCGCCCGCGAGCGCCCCGCGCTGCGCGAGGTCCCGCGCGAGGATCGCGATGATCCTGTCCCCATCCACCACTTCGCCCTTCTCGTCTCTGGCGAGCACCCTGTCCGCGTCCCCGTCGAAGGCGAAAGCGACGTCGTGCCCCGAGGCGTCGAGGCTCGACACGTGCGTCGAGCCGCACCCCTCGTTGATGTTCGTGCCGTCCGGCTCGTCCCCCACGACCGTGAGGTCCGCGTCCAGCTGCGCGAAGGCCATAGGAGCCGCCTGGAAGGCTGCGCCGTTCGCGCAGTCCAGGAGCACCCTCATCCCTTCGGCGCGGGGGCGCAGCCGAGCCAGGACGCCCTCGACGTAGAGCCCCACCGCACCGTCAAGCCTCTCTACGGCCCCGATCCCACCCTTCGTCGGGCGCTCGGGGCCCGCGTCGCCGGTGAGGGCCTCGATCTCGCGCTCCTCCCCGGCGGCGAGCTTGCGTCCCTCTCCGGAGAAGAACTTGATGCCGTTGTCCGGGTAGGGGTTGTGCGACGCGCTCACCACGCCGGCGGCCGCCACCCCCAGCGTCGGCGCGAGGGCCGCTATGCCCGGCGTGGGGAGGATCTCGGCGTCGATCACCCGCGCGCCGCCGCTCGCGGCGCCCGCGGCGAGGGCGCAGGCGAGCATCCCCCCCGAGAGGCGGGTGTCGCGTCCGATGAGGATCGGACCCCCGAAGAGGCGGGCGGCGGCGAGGCCGAGCCTCAGGGCGTCCTCGGGGAGGAGGCCCTCGTTCGCGATACCGCGTGCCCCGTCGGTGCCAAACGTGATGGGTCCTCTCTGCAAAGGCCTCCTCCGCGCGAGACGGACCCCTCCCGGACCGCCACGGGGGCGGCGAAAGGGGCCCGCGTCCTGAAAAGGGTTTGCCGCCCTAGCGCTTGGAGAACTGCGGGCGCTTGCGGGCCTTCTTGAGGCCGTACTTCTTGCGCTCGACGGCGCGGGAGTCCCGGGTAAGGAGCCCCGCGGCCTTCAGCTCGCTACGCGCCTCCTGCGACTCCTCGGCGAGCGCCCGCGCGATGCCGTGGCGCAGGGCGTCCGCCTGACCGGTGGGGCCGCCGCCCTCGAGCCTGGCCACCACGTCGTAGCGCCCCGCCTGCCCGAGCAGCTCCAGCGGCGAGCGTACGGCGGTGCGGTACGCCGGGCGGGTGAAGTACTCGTCGAGCGGGCGGCCGTTCACCGTGATCTTGCCGTCCCCCGGGAGCAGCCTGACGCGCGCGCGGGCCGTCTTGCGCCGGCCCGTCCCCCTGTACAGAGTCTCCGCCATGCTCACCTCACCTCGAGCTCTTGCGGGCTCTGAGCGGCGTGCGGATGCTCGGGTCCCGCGTAGATCTTCAACTTCCTCAACTGCTGGCGGGCGAGCCGGGTCTTCGGCATCATCCCCTTGACGGCCTTGCGCAGGATCTCGGTGGGCTGGCGCTCCAGCATCCGCGCGTAGCTCGTCTCCTTGAGCCCGCCAGGGTAGCCCGAGTGGCGCCTGTAGACCTTCTGCTCGGCCTTCCTGCCCGTGACTACCACCTTCTCGGCGTTCACCACGACCACGAAGTCGCCGGTGTCCACGTGCGGGGTGTACTGCGGCTTGTTCTTACCGCGCAATACTGTGGCGATCTCCGTCGCGAGCCGCCCGAGGGTCTGACCCTCGGCGTCCACGACGTACCACCTCCGTTCGACCTCAAGGGGCCGCGCCATGTAACTCTTCATCGTCCTCCGGAGTCGTACTAAATTCTTACCAGTCGAACCGTTATCAAACCGTAAGATAGTAGCATACATACCCGAAAGTAACAGCTTCTCAGCCCTCGTCCGCGAGGGCGATCATGAGCCCGTCTATCCGCTTCCACCGTCGGCCAGCCTCTGTAACTATTATTGTCAAATCTGATGCACCTTGCTATGATAGTTTCAGGATGAGTTGGGAAGGTTGTCGATCAAGAGGAAAGGGGGAAGTTGAGTACCCAACCTCAAGCGCCGGACCTCGGCGCGATAAAGGAGCGGCAGCAAAAAGCGTGGTCTTCGGGGGATTACGGCAAGGTCGGCGTCACGCTGGTCCTGATGGCCGAACGCCTGTGTGAGGCTGCCGATCTGCGCTCCGGCCGGCAGGTTCTCGATGTCGCGACGGGGAACGGCAACGCGGCGCTGGCCGCTGCCCGCCGCTTCTGCGACGTAATCGGCATCGACTACGTCCCGATGTTGCTGGAGGAGGGACGGGAGCGGGCCGCGGCCGAGGGTTTGCGGGTCGACTTTCGCGAGGGCGATGCCGAAAACCTCCCCTTTACCGACGCGTCCTTCGACGTTGTCCTCTCCACGCTCGGGGTGATGTTCGCTCCGGATCAGGGGAAGGTGGCGAGCGAACTGCTCCGCGTCTGCCGGCCCGGTGGCAAGATCTGCCTCACCAATTGGACGCCGGACAGCTTTATCGGGGACTTCTTTCGCACGATAGGTAAGCACGTGCCGCCGCCACCGCTCCCGAACTCACCTTTCCGGTGGGGAACCGAAGAGGGTATAGGCGAGCTCCTCGGGGACGGCGTGGAAGAGCTGAAAATGGAGCGGCGCAGCTTCGCCTTCCGCTACCGATCGGCGCAGCACTTCGTGGATTACTTCAAGGGATTTTACGGGCCCTCCTTGAAGGCCTTCGAGGCACTCGATACGGAAGGGAGAGAGCACCTGGAGCGGGACATTATCGAGCTCGTCGATCGTTCCAACTCCTCGGGCGATGAGACAGCGGTAGTCCCGAGCGATTACCTCGAGGTAGTCGCCGTCCGGGCTTAGCGGCCGCGAAGCGCATAGACGGGCTTCACTCGCGAACCAACGCTATCGTGAGCCCGTCTACGCGCTCCCTGAGTATGGGCAGGAGGATCGCTGAGAGCCGCGAATCTCCCGCCACTTTTTCGTTGAACTCGGCGGTCGCCCGCGCCGTGTCGTCGTGGGGATCGAGGACGCTCCCGCCCCTGATCGTGTTGTCCCCGAGGATTAGCGAGCCGGGCCGCGTGAGCCTCAGAGCCCACTCCAGGTACTCCGGGTAGCCCTCCTTGTCGGCGTCTATGAAGACCACGTCGAAGGGTCCCTCGTCGTCTTCGGCTATCTTCGCCAGCAGCTCCCTCGCGTCGCCGACCCGGATCTCGACCTTGTCGGCGAGCCCCGCCCGCCCTACGTTCTCGCGCGCGACCTCGGCGTGGCGCTCGTCTATCTCGAGGGAGATCAGCCCTCCGTCCTCGGGCAGCGCGCGCCCGAAGTGGATGGCGCTATAGCCGCCAAGCGTGCCCACCTCGAGGATGCGCCTGGCCCCTACCATCTCGGCCAAGAGCTGCAGGAGCTTGGCCTCGTTGGGGGAGACCTGTATCTCCGGCAGCCCGGCGCGTCGCGACTCCCGCACCGCGGCCTCCAGAGCCTCGTCCTGCGGCGCGAACCGCTCCTCCACGTAGTCGTCTATCCGGGCGAGCAGCGCGCCCATACCCTCTGTCTCGGCCACGGCCTTATCCCCCTATGTCTAGATCTTCATAACCCACGCCGACGAGCGTAAGGCCCCTGCTCGGGACCGCCTCTCCGGCTTCGCTGCGCTCGCCTCCGGAGAGCAAGCTCTCGAAGGATGGCAGGTCGCGCGTACCGTCCGCCACCTCGAGCATAGTGCCGACGAGCGTGCGGACCATGCCGTACAGGAAGGAGTCCGCCGTCACCCTGTAGACGAGCAGGTCGCCGCTCCTCTCCCAGGAGGACTCGCTCAAGATCCGCTCGAAGCGGACGTGGTAGGTCCTCGTCGGGGTGAATGCCCTGAAGTCGTGGGCGCCCCGCAGGAGCTCCGCGGCGCGCTGCAAGAGGCCGAAGTCCAGCCTTCTTGCGACGTAGATCGCATAGTGGCGCCCGAGCGGGGAGCGTACGGGGTCGTTGACGATCCGGTACTCGTAGCTCCTGCTCTTCGCGTCCCTGCGGGCGTCGAAGCCCTCGTCAGCCTCGACGCAGCGCCTGAGCGCGAGGTCCTTCGGGAGCACCGCGGTGGCCTTGTACGCCACCACCTGCGGGACCAGGCCCGCGTCGGTCTCGAAGGAGATTACCTGCCCGCTCGCGTGCACGCCGGCGTCGGTGCGCCCTGCGACGCCGAGCTTTACCGGGTGGCGGAGCACGGTCTGCAGGGCTTCGGCGAGCGTGCCCTCGACGGTTCGCATTCCTGGCTGGGCCGCCCACCCGGCGAACCCCGAGCCGTCGTACTCCACGAGGCCGGCGTATCTCCTCAAAGCAGGACACCCCCGACGACGACCAGCGCGGCGGTGGCGAGGGCGAGGGCGTCGCGGGCGCCGAAGCGCAACTCGCGGTAGCGCGTCCGGCCTTCGCCGCCCCTGTACCCCCGGCTCTCCATCGCCTCGGCGAGCTCGTCCGCCCTGCGGAAGGCGCCCACGGTAAGGGGGACAAGCACCGGCAGCAGCGCGCGGGCGCGGCGGACCAGGCCGCCCTGCGAGAAGTCCGCGCCGCGCGCGGCCTGGGCGCGCATGATCTTCTGCGCCTCCTCGTGCAGCGTGGGGATGAAGCGGAGCGCGATCGTGAGCATCATCGCCAGCTCGTGCGTCGGGAGACGGAGCCGCTTCAGCGGGGAGAGGAGGTCCTCGATGCCGTCGGCCAGCGCCACGGGAGCGGTCGTCGCCGTGAGCAAGGCCGCCGTGGAGACGAGCAACAGTATCCTCGACGCGAGAAAGAGCCCCCTGAGAAGACCGCCTTCGTGGACCTGCACGAACCCCCACTCGAGGAGGGTGGCCCCTTCCCTGGAGAAGAAGACCTGGAAGAGCACCGTGAGCGCCACTATAAAGGCTACAGGCCTCAGGAAGCCCAGGAACGTCCCAGGCGGGACCCGGCTCGCGGCCACGAGTAGGACGATCACCGCCGAAACGAGGAGGAAACCGGCCACGGAGTCCACGAGAAAGAGGCCAGCGGCCAGCGCCGCGGTGCCGAGGATCTTGGCCCGCGGGTCCAGCCCGTGCAGCGGCGAGGCCACCGGGTAGAACTGTCCTAGCGTGCGCCCCGCCGTCATGGGTGTCCCTCCAGCATCCTCTCCAACGCGGCCAGCGTCTCCCCGAAGCGGACCGGCCTCCCGACCTCCGGGTGCGATCCCCTCAGTGGGCGGACCACCCGCACGGTGGAAGGGGCCATCGCGGGGTGCGCGTAGAAGACCTCACCGGGGGGCCCCACCGCCCGCACCTCACCGCTCTCCAGGAGGCACACCCGGTCGGCCACCTCGGCTACCTCGTCGAGGTCGTGGGAGATCAAGACGACAGAGGTCCCGCCCTCGCGCAGGGCGCGCACGACGCCGAGCAGATCCTCGCGGGTGGCGGGGTCGAGCCCCGCGGTCGGCTCGTCGAGCACGAGCACCTCGGGCGCCATCGCCAGCACGCCGGCTATCGCGACCCGCCGCTTCTCACCGCCCGAGAGGGCGTGCGGGGCGCGTCCGGCCAGGTGAGCCGCACCGACCAGCTCCAGGGTCTCGCTGACCCTCTCTCGAGTCCCCTCCTCGTCCAGGCCGAGCCGGCGTGGGGCGAAGGCCACGTCCTCTTCGACCGTCGGGGCGAAGAGCGCGGCCTCCGGGAACTGGAAGACGAGGCCCACCCTGCGCCGCAGCTCGCTCCGGTCGATCGTCCGCGCGTCCACGCCGTCCACCAGCACGCGCCCGCTCGTCGGCACGAGAAGGAGGTTCAGGTGCTGGGCGAGCGTGCTCTTCCCAGAGCCCGTCCCACCGACAACGCCGAGCACCTTGTCGGGCTCGACCGCGAACGAGACGCCCCGCAGCGCCTCGACCTCGAAGGGGGTGCCCGGCGCGTAGACGTGGCGCACGTTCTCGAGCTCGATCCTCACCGCGCCCGCGCCTCCCTCCCGATCCTCTCCAGAATGGCCGACGCGAGATCCTCTGGCGTCCGCACCCTCGCCGGGGTGAGTCCGAGTTCGGTCGCGAGCCGCAGCGTGGCGGGGAGCGCGAGGCGATGCTCCCGCAGCAGCGCGGCGTCGGAGACCATACGCTCCGGGCTCACGTCGGCTACGAGCTCCCCGGCGTCGAGCACCAGCACGCGGTCGGCGCCGAGCAGCTCGTCGAGGTGGTGGGTGACGTGCAGGACGGTCCTCGCGCCCCGCAGCGTCTCGAGCCGAGCCAGGACCTCCGAGCGTCCCTGCGCGTCGAGCATCGAGGTGGGCTCGTCGAGGAGGAGGACCTCCGGGTCGAGGGCGAGGAGGCCGGCCAGCGCGACGCGCTGCTGCTCTCCTCCGGAGAGGGTGTGGGGCTCTCGCCGCTCGTAGCCCTCCAGGCCGACGGCCCGGATCGCCTCCCGCACCCGCTCTCTCATCTCCTCGCGGGGGAGCCCGAGGTTCTCCAGCCCGAAGGCTACGTCGTCCTCGACGAACGGCGCGACTAGCCCGTTCTCGGGGTTCTGGAAGAGCATTCCTACCCTCTCTCGCACCAGATAAGGCTCCGTCGCGGGGTCGAGCCCTCCCGCGCGGACCTCTCCCGAGTCGGCCCTGAGGAGGCCGTTTATTAGGCGCAGGAGGGTGGACTTGCCCCCGCCGTTCGGCCCGACGATGCCGACGTACTCCCCGGCGCGGACCTCGAGGGAGACCCCTGCGAGCGCCGCCCTCCCTGAGCCGGGGTAGGCGAAGACGAGGTCCTCGCAGGAGACGGCGGGGGGCCCGCCGTGGCGGGCCCCCTCGTGGTCGCGGTTATTCACGCCGGGCGCTTACTCGACTGTGTGGTTGACCAGCTCCAGGTAGACCGTCTCGGCGCCGTCGCCGAGGCGGGGGCCCAGCTTGAGGATGCGGGTGTAGCCCGAGCTGCGGTCGTCGAGCTCGGGGGCCACGTCCTCGAAGAGCCGGCGGACCACCGTCTTATCCTTGAGGACCTTCACCGCCTGGCGGCGGGCGGCGAGGTCGTCCCTCTTGGCAGTGTTTATGAGCCGGTCCACGACGCCGCGCAGCTCCTTCGCCTTCGGCGCGGTAGTCTTTATGCGGCCGTGCAGGATCAGCTGCCCCGCCATCGTGCCGAGCATCGCCTTGCGGTGCTGCGCTTCGCGGCCCAGTTTGCGGCCTCTCTTAGCGTGCCTCATTACCCTCGCTCGCCAGGTCGTAGCCGTACTCGAGGAGCTTCGAGCGGATCTCGTCAACGCTCTTCATCCCGAGGTTGCGGATGTTCATCAGCTCCTCCTCGCTCATCGTCGCGAGCTGGCCGATGGTGTCGATCCCCTCGCGCTTGAGGCAGTTGTAGGAGCGGACCGTGAGCTCGAGATCCTCGACCGGGCGCTCGTCGGTAATGACGGGCCGCCCGCCGCGCTGGCGCGGGTCGGCTGCGCCTGCGCCCTGGTAACCGTCGGTGAAGAGCCCGAGGATGTCTATGAGCTGCCGCGAGGCCTCCTGCAGGGCCTCCTGCGGGGCGATGCGCCCGTCGGTGAATACCTCTATGGTGAGGGAGTCGAGGTCGGCTCTCGCCCCGGCCCGCGTCTCGGCGACCGAGTAGTTCACCCGCTGTACCGGCGAGAAGAGGGAGTCGACGGCGATGACCCCTATGGGGTCGGCGTCGCTCTTGTTCTGCTCGGCGCGGGCGTAGCCCTGGCCGTTCTCGACGGTGAGGCGCATGTCGAGGTGCCCGCCCTCGGAGACGCTCGCTATGTAGGTCTCGGGGTCCACCACCTCGACGTCGGCCTTCAGCTCTATGTCGGCCGCCGTGACCTCGCCTGGCCCGTCCTTGGTGATCTCGAGCTCTATAGGCTCCTCGCGCTCGAGCCTGAACTTCAAACCCTTCACGTTGAGGATGATGTCGACCACGTCCTCCTTGACGCCGTCGATGGTCGAAAACTCGTGGGAGACACCCTCGATGCGCACCTTCGTCACGGCGGCGCCGGGGAGCCCGGAGAGCATCACGCGCCTCAGCGAGTTGCCTAGAGTGTGCCCGAGACCGCGCGGGAGCGGCTCGGCGACGAAGGTCCCGCGCCGCTCGTCTTCCTCTTCCACCCTGAAACGGGGTGGTGCAATATCCAACATCGTCAAAGTACCACCTGCTTACGTAGAGATAGGTTCTACCGGCTGTAGAACTCGATTATGAGCTGCTCCTCGACGGGCGTGTCTATCTCGTCCCGGCTCGGGGAGTGGAGCACCCTGCCCGTGAAGTTCTCGTGATCGGCCTCGAGCCACGCGGGGACGGCCACGACGTTCTCGACGGCGTCCACTATGGGCTCGAGGCTCCGGCTCTTCTCCTTCACGGTGATGACGTTGCCCTGCCTCAAGATGGCCGAGGGTATGTTGTGCTTCCGGCCGTTGAGGAGGAAGTGCCCGTGCGAGACTAGCTGGCGCGCCTGCGGGCGGCTGGTCGCGAAGCCCATCCGGTAGACGACGTTGTCCATCCTGAGCTCCATGAGCCTGAGGAGGTTCTCGCCGCTCACACCCTGCATCCGGGTGGCCTTGTCGTAGGCGCGCCTGAACTGCTTCTCGGAGACCCCGTAGTACCAGCGGGCCTTCTGCTTCTCGAGGAGCCGCATCCCGTACTCCGTCTGCCTCTGGCGGCCCCGGCCGTGCTCGCCTGGCGGGTAGGGCTTCTTCTCGAGCGGGTTCTTCCGCATCGAGGAGAGCATCACCCCGGCCCGCCTGTCTCGCCGGCCCCTCGGCCCCGTGTAGCGCGCCACTAGCCCCTCCTCCTCTTCGGCGGCCGGCAGCCGTTGTGCGGCTGGCCGGTGACGTCCTTTATGGAGAGCACCTCGATGCCGACCGCCTGGAAGGTACGGGCGGCCATGTCCCGGCCCGAGCCGTGGCCCTTGACCTCGATGTCCACGCGACGGACGCCCTGGTCCATCGCCTTGTTCGCCACGCTCTCGGCCGTCATCTGGGCCGCGTAAGGGGTGCTCTTGCGGCTGCCCTTGAAGCCCAAGGAGCCCGCGGACTCCCAGGCTATGACGTTGCCCTCGGTGTCGGTGACCGAGATTATGGTGTTGTTGAAGGAGCTCTTTATGTGCACGACACCGGTCGGGATGTTCCTACGGACCCGACGGCGCGACCGGCTCGCTCCCCTGCGTTGCTGACGCTGCCTGCCCATCTACCTCTTCTTCCTCCCGCCTATGGACGGCTTCGGTCCCTTGCGCTGGCGGGCGTTGGTCTTGGTACGCTGCCCGCGCACGGGTAGGCCCCGGCGGTGCCGGATCCCGCGGTAGGTCCCGATGTCTATGAGCCGCCTTATGTTCTGGTTCACCTCGCGCCTCAGGTCGCCCTCGACCTGGAGGTTCTGGTCGACGTAGGACCGGATCTGGCCAACCTCGCCCTCGGCCAGATCCCGAACCTTCGTGTTCGGGTCCACGCCGGTGTCGACCAGGATCTTCCTAGCCGTCGAACGGCCGATGCCGTACACGTAGGTCAGCCCGACCTCGACCCTCTTCTCCCTGGGCAGGTCTACGCCCGCTATCCGCGCCATGCTATCCCTGCCTCTGCTTGTGCCTGGGGTTGGTGCAGATGACCCGCACCACCCCGCGCCGCCTTATCACCTTGCAACGCTCGCATATCGGCTTCA
>DATACV010000224.1:0-2225 GCA_036258875.1 Rubrobacteraceae bacterium | reverse complement strand
TCTGTAGGACGCGACGGCATACAGGGGTTATCCTGATGAGGGTTAGCGGGTTCGCGAACCGGAGGAGCGCATGTCCGAGGGGAACCTGGATCACGAGCAGGAGTTGAACCGGCTGCTGGACGAGCTGGGACGGACGCTCGGCCAGCGGGAGCGGCTGCTCGAAGGGATGAAGCGCACGCGCACCCAGGTGCGGCTGCACGAGATCACCGTGGAGGCGGATCAGCCCTTCGAGGGGTGGGACCAGGAGATGCTCGTCGAAGACTTGCAACGGGAGCTGGAGCACCAGCGCGCGCAAGAGCTCGAACTGCAACGGGTCGTGGACCTCCTGGAGCGCCAGCGGGAGATCGAGAACGGGCTCTTCGAGGAGCTGGATCGCCACCTCGTCCCGGAGCTCAGGGACGACCTCGCAGAGCTCTGGCGCCGGATGGAGCGGCGAGACGCCATCTTCGAAGATATCGCCGCAGGGTCTCTCGAACAGAAGAGACGGTTGATCTGGGAGGCGATGAGGTGCCAACGCGGCCTGGAAGACGAGCTCTTCAAGCTGATAGAGCGCCACCTTGCTCGGATGCGCCGATCCTGAGAACGACCCACCTTCGGCCCCATCACCGTCGACGGCGAAACGCGGCCACCGCGATAACAACCACCAGCGCGAGCACGGCGACGGGCACCGAGAGCACGCCCGACGGCCATCGAACCGCCATGACCCCCACGATAACAGCCCCGGCGCCGTAGGCGAGCCACACGTCGGCCGGAAGCAGCAGCCCGCGCGCCGATGGCGTCGTCTGCTCGGAGCGATCATCGTCGGACACCACCGGTCGCAGCCGGGCGATCGCCCCCTCCGTCAGATCCGTCAGGGTGCCGGTTATGTAAGTGGTCGCTACGCCGGGGATGCCCAGCCGCCTCACGGCGGCGCTCTGGACGCCCATCGCCAGGGACGGCAGGGCGATCAGGAGATACACCGCGAGCCCGGCCGGCTCGGCCTCCGCGAGGGTCCACCCGACCGCGAAAACGACGAGGACGACCAGCTCGAGGGTGAGGGCCGCGGTGACGGCCGGAGACCACGCGGAGCGCTCCCTACCCGGCCCAACGATCGCCGCCCCCACCGCAACGCCGACGACGAACCCTGCCAGGGCGACCACCGCCCGCAGCGCCGCCTGTCCTTGCGCCTGGCCGAGCGCCAGCCCGAGCAGCACCGTGTTCCCGGTCATGTTGGCCACGAAGATCTGACCCAGCCCGAGGTAGCCAACCGCATCTACACACCCGGCGGCGAGAGAGAGCATGACCAGCATCGCGTCTCGTACCCTCGCGGACGACGTACCGCCCCAGCCCCTGGACTCGCCGCGATGCTCCATCAGTACCCCCCTGCGAAGCCTACCCTTATCCGAGAGACGCCAGAATATCTCACCGCACGCTACCGGCCCCAGGTCTCTCGCGCGGAAGCGTACCTTCTGCTCCTCTCTTTCTCGCGGGGCCGCACGCGGTGGAGTAGGCCGCCTTCCACCCCGGCCGACAGGGCCCTGGTCTGCGTCAAGGGCGTTACCCGTTATGGCTACCTCACGGATCCGGGCCCTCGACCAGGCAAAGAAAAGAGGGGCGGGGTCGAAGCCCCGCCCCTCGCTCGCCCGAGCACCTGGTGGTCCTGAACCTTACCCCGTCCAGCGCCTGAGGTTCGCCTGCGTCTGGCACGTCTGGCAAGCGCCTTCGAGCGGTGCGTCGTCCGCGCAGGCCTCGGGCATGCCCGAGTCGTCGAGCAGCACCGACCCGTGACCGCCGGCGTAAGGACCGTGCCCGTTGAGGAAGCGGCCGTCCATCTCCCCACCCACGTCTGCGCCCGAGATCACGTCCACGTCTCCTCCTCCGTTCGCCGGTAGACTCGGAGCCGTCAATATGGCACAACCGGTCCTCCCTGAGAAATACCGATTTCCTATGCCTGGTATCGGCCGAGTCGATACGCGACGAAGAGAAGGCAAACGAAAGGGCCGGGGACTGTCCCCGGCCCTCCAAGTCTTCGCGGCGCTCTGCGCGCGTTAAGCGGTAGCAGCCTTGATCTTGCGGTCTATCTGCTCGATCAGGGTGTCGCGGTTCTTGTTGCGCTTCTCGTACTCGCGGACCCTCTTGAGCTGCTCCACGTCGAGACCGTCGAGCTGGTCGGAGACCTCGTCGACGTTCATGTCGTCGTAGCCAGCGATCGGGAACCCGCCGTTAACGCTGGCAACCCCGGCCGC
>DATACV010000223.1:0-7508 GCA_036258875.1 Rubrobacteraceae bacterium | reverse complement strand
GACGCTCAAGCCACCGACCGACGGCTCTTCGAGCGGGTGCGTCAGGAGCGGCCGCACGTTGATCAGGAAGATCAAGAACAACCCCTCCGGGTACTACGTCAACGTGCACAACGAAGACTTTCCGAGTGGCGCCGTGCGGGGTCAGCTCACCCCCAGCCCGTAGCGCGGCATCCGCCCGCTACCGGAAGTGGGGCTCCGGCCAGGATGCAAACTACCTTACGCTGGTGACGGTGGTGTCCGAGAAAACCACCTTCTCTACGCGGAACTGCGGGGAAGACAGGTAGTTGGAGATCTCCGCCCGGGCGTTGACGGTGCCCAGGTATATGACCAAGGTCTCGCCCGAGAACTCAGAGTGGGCCTCGTCTGAGGACAGGTGCCCGAGGAGAAGCTGGCCTTCTCCGTGGCGCTCTCGAACACCCGGTTGTAACCGAAGCGTTTCCACTCCTCGATCAGGCCGATAACCACGCCCCTCGTCGCCCACTCGATGCCGCGCCCCGAGGAGGCCGGCTACCAGGCGGTAGCTCCCCCGTCCACGACTATCGTCTGGCCAGTCATGTAGGAGGCCGCGGGCGAGGCGAGGAAGACCACAACCCCCTTGAGGTCCTCCGGGTTGCCGAAGCGGCCCAAGGGTATGTCGGCGAGCATCCTCTCCTCGTGGCGTTCTATGAGGCCGCCGCTCATGCGCGTCGGGAACCAGCCGGGGGCTATGGCGTTTACGGTTATGCCGTGTCTCGCCCAGCTCGTCGCGAGGTCGCGGGTCATCGAGATCACGGCACCCTTGGACGAGTTGTAGCCGACGGTCTGCATGTAGTCCGGGTTGCCGCCGACGAGGCCGGCGATGGAGGCGACGTTCACGATCGTGCCCCCGCTACCGCGTTCTATCATGCGCCGCCCGGCGGCCTGGCTCATGAGGAAGGTGCCGCGCACGTTGACGGCTAGCACCCTGTCGAACTTCTCTGGCGGCATCTCGTCGGGCGGCGCCCCCCACGTCGCCCCCGAGTTGTTGACGAGCACGTCGACTCTCCCGAAGGCGCGCTCGGCCTCCGCGACGACCCCCTCCACGCTCTCCCCTCCTGTCACGTCGCACTCCAGGGCGAGCGCGCGGCCGCCGCGCGCCTCTATCTCGTCCCTGACCTCCTCGAGCGGCTCCAGCTTGCGGGCGCAGAGGACGACGTTCGCCCCGGCGTCGGAGAGGGCCTCGGCCATGTAGCGGCCCAGCCCCCGCCCCCCGCCGGTAACGATGGCGGTCCTTCCGTCGAGGCGGAAGAGGTCCAGCGTGTTCACGAGATCCTCCTCTCCTAGACTACGGCGTTGCCCCTGCTCTCGAACACCCGGAACGCCCCGGTGCCTAGAGCCACGAGGTTGCCCTCCGCGTCGTGGACCTTCGCCTCGGCGGTCGCCGTCCGGCGGGTGCGGTGGAGGACCTCGCTCTCGCAGGTTATGCGCCCCGAGTCGACGGCGCCGAGGAAGTGGACGTTCATCTGGATCGTCGCCGTCCTCACGCCGACCAGCGCCAGGACCGAGAGGCCCATAGCGTTGTCTATGAGGGAGGCGTAGACCCCGCCGTGCAGGGAGCCGGCGCCGTTGAGGTGGATCTCCTCTACGGCGATGCTTATGACCGACCGTCCCGGCTCGACCCTCTCGACCTTAGCCCCGATGTGCCTGGAGAAGGTCACCTCCTCGTTAAAGTACCGTGCAAGCTGCTCCAGCTGCTCTTCGCTCAGGGTCTCTACATCGTCTCTCACCCAACGCTCCCTTCTGGGACCCGCCGTCCGCCAGCTTCCTCCAGGCTACAAGCCTATTCCCCGAGATAGTGATAGTCCAGCACCGTCGTCGTGGTAGACAGCCAGCGCACCCCGAACGCCGCTCCGAGTACCCTCGGGCGCCTCCGCTGCCCGGTCCAGGTCCTCCCTCTGCGACTCGTCCGCAGCCGCTTCCCGGGCGGCCGGGATGCGATGACGGAGGGTAGGCTAAGCTTCCGGTGTGAGTCGGGGCCGAACCATCGGGGCAGGGCGTGCTTCTTGATCTGGTACGGGCGTTGGTGGCGACCGCGTTGGTCGGGATCTTGCCGGGATGGTTCTGGGCAAGATGCTTGTGCGCTACCACCGATCGCGCCGAGCAGCTCACCTATTCGGTGGCGTTCTCTGTCTCGCTGATGCCGACCGCCGCGCTGGTGCAAGCGCGGCTCTTCGGCACAGGCGTGACACCCTCCATTACCCTGGTCTCCGCGCTGCTGGTCCTGGGTACAGGGCTCTGCTGCTATCTCCGGTTCGGACCCGCGAACGGCTCAGGTGAACCCTTCGACTTGCGCCCCATCCCGCTACCCCCTCCGACGCTGATACCCCTCATCGTCGCGTCCACGCTCTTAGCAGGTGCACTGCTCGGCGCCGTGCCCGGCGAGCAGGTCGCATCATTGGCCGGGCTGTTAGTGCTCGCGGCAGGGATCGCGCACGTGGTTTCGTCGCCTCGGGGAGAGGCGCACCCGGCTCGCCTGCTCTGCGAAGAACCCCTCCCCATGCGGGGGGCACCGGTTGTGCCGGCGGTGCGCTGGCTTCTGCTTTCGGCGGTGCTGGCGCTGGTGCTCTTGCGAACCTACCCCGGTCCCATGCGCCACGACTGGCCGTTTCCGCGCGGTGTGGACAAATACGGGCACGCGGTGATGGTCGGCATGATGCGCTCCGAAGGGTCGACCGAGTCCTTCATGCTGTACCCGCCCGGCTTCCACGTCTTGGCAGCGGCGATCTCCGGCCTGAGCGGGCTGGAGCCGTTGGACCTCTTCGCGATGCTGGCTCCCGCACTCCTGCTCTTGCCCGCGCTGGCTTGCTACGCGCTGGCGCGTCGCCTGTGGGGATGGCAGGTAGCCGTGGCGGCTACCCTCTTCTCCGGTCTCATCGCCGGTGGCTCCTACCAACACGTCACCCACGCCAGGTACCCAAACCTGATAGGCGTGTTTCTGCTCATCGTAGCCGTCGCCGCGCTCGTCCGGCTGTACGCCTCTGCCTCCGTTCGAGACCAGCTTGTCCTGGCCATCCTGGGCTCCTCGGTGGTCTTCTACCATATGGTGGCGAGCCTGTACGAGGCGGCACTGTTGGGGCTGGTGGGGGTGCTGTTCGTGCCGTACCTGCTCATCCGCCAGCGAGAAAGGGGGCTCGCATTGCTCTCCTCCCTGACTCTCCTGGGGCTGCTCTCGGTCCTCTACGCCTGGGACACCTACGACCTGGGACGCCTCGTCGCCGGGCTCCTGGGTACTACGGGGACGGGGAGGGGTGGCGAGGCCGTGGCCATGGCGCTGGGGACCAAACCCACAGGCGACCTTTCGCGCCTGCTGGAGACGACCTCGCAGCCGACGCTATGGTTCGGTTTGCTGGGCGCGCTGCTAGTTGCGGGCGACCTCCTGCGGAGGCGTGTAGGGATGCCGCGAACGCTGGCGTACCTCACGCTCCTGCTGTGGGCCACGCTGATGTTCATCGGCAGCCGTACCACTATCAGCAGTTTTCCGGATCGCTTCGAGCGCGATCTGAGCGTTCCGCTGGCGCCGCTTGCGGCCCTGGCTTTCGTGGCGATCCTGCGGTCGTGGGGGGCACGAGGGCGGGTGATGATGTTGGCGACGTCTCTGGCGGTGCTTGCGGTGGTAACCGTGGTGGGGATGCAGGCGGCACGCAACCTGGAAGAGGGAACCGGCCCGGCTCAACGGAGTATAGACCGGCCTCCTCCGCCGGAGGTCGCGGCTGCGGGCGACTGGCTAAGAGAGCACAACGAGGGCGGCAACATTCTCGCAACTCCGTCTGTGGGTCCGGTCTCGGCCCGCGGGATGCTGGCTATGGGTGGCTTCAGCGGGATGCAGACGTACTCGGTGCACCGGATACAGCGGGCAAGAGATCTACCACCCTCCGGTGCGGGACCGCTGTGGGACGCGCTGTGGGCGCTGCGCCACCCGGGGGACGAGCGCACGCGGAGGATCCTGGAGGAGAACGATGTCCGCTATGTCGTGGTAGGCAAGAATCACCGCGACATACGCTGGCAGTCCTTCAGAGGCCGGACGGACCTGTACCGGATGGTCTTCGAGAACGAGGCCGTCGCCATCTTCGAGCCGCGCAGGGCTTCGACTGCTGCTCCAGGACCTTCGGTGTCAAGGGCCCCGAATCCCACGCCGTGCTAGTACCTCAAAGCCATCCGCATCAGCGCCATCCTCTGAGACCCTACAGGCAGTTTTCGAGCATTCACGCAGAGCCCTCAGCCTCTCGGTCCGCCGGCCACGTAGAGGACCTGCCCGCTCACGAACGAGGCCTCTTCCGAGGCGAAGAACAGGATCGCCGCCGCCACGTCCTCCGGCCACCCGGCGCGTCCCGCCGGTATCTCCCGCACCATCTGCTCCACGAACTCCTCGAAGTCGAGACCGAGCCGGGCCGCCGTCTCGCGGGTCATCTCCGTCTCGATAAAGCCGGGGGCCACCGCGTTCGCCGTCACCCCGTAGCGGCCGAGCTCGATCGCGAGCGTCTTCGTGAAGCCCACCACCCCGGCCTTTGCCGCCGAATAGTTGGCCTGCCCGCGGTTGCCGAGCGCCGAGGTGGAGGAGACGTTGACGATCCTCCCGTACCCCTTCGCTACCATGTGGCGCTGCGCGGCCCGGCTGCAGAAGAACGCACCTGTGAGATGCACGTTGAGGACCGTCCGCCAGTCCTCGTCGGTCATCTTGTGCGAGAGGTTGTCCCTGGCCACCCCTGCGTTGTTGACGAGGATGTCGAGCCGACCGTAGCGCTCCACCGTCTTCGCGACGACGTCCTCGACCTCCGTACGGCTTGTCACGTCCATGCGGGCCGCGAAGGCGTCCATGCCGCCGTCGACCAGGACGCCGGCGGCCTCCGCGGGGCCACTCGGCTCCACGTCGGTGAGGCACACGCGCGCCCCCTCGCGGGCGAAACGCGTCGCCGTCGCGCGCCCGATGCCGCGCCCCGCGCCCGTCACCAGAGCCACTCTCCCCTCCAGTCTTCCCACGAGCCTCCTTTCAGTCGGCAGGCATCAGGTTACAGGTTTTATTGCTGATGCCTGAAGCCTAATAATCGTAGAACCCCCCGCCTGTCTTGCGGCCCAGGCGGCCGGCCCGGACCATGGTCTTGAGCAGGCGCGGCGGGGTGTAGTAGGGATCTCCGAGCTCGTGGTGCAGGTAGGAGATCACGTCGAGGCCCACGTCGAGGCCGATGAGGTCCGCGAGCTCGAACGGCCCTATGGGGAACCCGATCCCCTTCTTTACCAGCAGGTCTATCTCCTCCTTGCTCGCCACGCCCTCTTCCAGGAGCCGCGCCGCCTCTATGAGCATCGGCATGAGAAAGCGGTTGGCCACGAAGCCTGGCACGTCTTTGCGGACCACCACGGGCAGCTTGCCGAAGGAAGTGATGAGCTCCTTCACCCTCTCCACGGTCTCGTCGCTCGTGAGCAGCCCGCGCGGGACCTCGACCGCCTCGCGCAGGGGCGGCGGGGTGAAGAAGTGCGCGCCGCAGACCCTGTCCGGCCTGCCGGTCGCCGAGGCGAGGTCGGTGATGGAGATGGAGGAGGTGTTGGTCAGGAGGAGCGAGCCCGGCGGGAGCAGCCCGTCCAGGTAGCCGAGGGCCTCCTTCTTCGGCCCCACGCGCTCGACGACGGCCTCGATGACTGACTCCACCCCGGCCATCTCTCCGGGGTTTATCGTCCAGTGGATGCTCGCGTAGGCGCTCTCGGCGGCGTCTTCCGAGAGGACGTCTTTATCGACGAAGCGGTCCAGGCCGTCCCTGACGTAGAGCTGCGCCCTCTCGAGGGCCTCGACGGAGCGGTCGCAGGCGATTACCTGGTAGCCCGCCTGGCACGCGACCTGGACGATGCCGGCTCCCATCGTGCCCGTGCCGAGGACGCCGACGGTGCGGGCGCCCCTATCCATCAAGGCCCCCCTTCTCCGCGAGGCCGTTGGCGTGCACGATCAGGGTGCGCACCCGCTCGTCGAAGTCGGCGAAGCGCTCGTCCCGGGTCTGGCCGTTCTTCCAGCGGGCGTAGATCTGCTGCAGGATCACGGCGAGCTTGAAGTAGCCGAAGACCATGTACCAGTGCATCTCGGAGAGGTCGCGCCCGCTCGCTTGGGCGTAGCGCTCCATGAACTCCCTCCTCGTCATGAAGCCGGGCGTCGAGGTGACGGTCGGCATCACCTCTTTGAGCTCCTGCGGATCGTCGGGCTCGGTCCAGTAGGAGAGGGAGACCGCCAGGTCGAAGAGCGGGTCGCCTACCGTGGCCATCTCCCAGTCGAGGACCGCGCGCACCCGCGTGAGGTCCTCCGGGTCGAGCACCAGGTTGTTCAGCTTGTAGTCGTTGTGGATTATGGCTGGCTCGGGGCTCTCGGGGACGTCGCGGACGAGCCAGCCGGTTAGGGACTCCACCCCCTCTATCTCGTCGGTCCGCGCCTTCTCGTAGCGCCCGATCCAACCCTTCACCTGCCGCTCGAGGAAGCCCTCGGGGCGGCCGAGGTCCCCGAGCCCGGCCTCGTCTGGGTCTACCGCGTGCAGCTCCGCCAGGGTGTCGGCCACGGTGCGCGAGATGCCGCGGCACAGCTCCTGGTTGGGCTCGACGCCCTCGGGGAACTCGTCGTCTACCACCACGCCTCTCCTGCGCTCCATCACGTAGAAGGGTGCCCCGATGACCGACTCATCCTCGCAGAAGACGTAAGGCTTCGGGGCGAGCGGGTACGCTTCGTGCAGCCTCGTAAGTACGCTGGACTCCCGGCCCATGTCGTGGGCCCTGGGGGGGATCGGCCCCAGGGGGGGCCTACGCAGCACGCCCTCCCACTCCCCCACCGCGAGCAGGTACGTGAGGTTCGAGGCCCCGGAGGGGAACTGGCGTACCTCGAGCTCCCCCTCGGGGAGGCCGTCTATGTGATCCCGGAGATACCGCTCGACGGCCTCAAGGTCGAAATCCTCCCCCTCTCGCACGCGGATCGTGTCCAAAGGTATGCCTCCCTCCGGTCGGCGGCTTTCAACAATCAGCTCCTGGTTGGCGGGCAGACCGACAGCGCTCGCGGCGCGGCCTCCATAACGGGGACTGGTTCACCGTGTCCGGTTGTTTCTTCCACCCGGGCCAGAGCCAGCTTCTGGCAGATCGCTGATGGTTGACGGCTCATAGCTGGCCGGCGAAGCCGGTCCGAGCTCGCCCCTCCTGACCTCCGGGACCAGCTCGCTCGCCCCGATCTCGCCTACGAACTCGAAGGCGTCCACCCGGTCGTGCTCGAAGAACCAGCGGCCGGCCCTGCTCTGTCTCAGGGCCTCGAGCTCCCTGCCCCGATACCGCTCCATGAGGTCGAGCGCCATCCAGGCGCCGTCGTTCAGGCACCACCCGGCGGTGTCCATGCGGGAGAGGATGGTCGCCGCGCCGAGGAAGTCCTCCACCGTGAAGCGTCCGGCTGAGCCGGCGCAGACCAGGTAGACCGAATCGGCGCCCGAGCCCTCGAGGTAGCGGGCGACCGCCGGGGCGTTGCGGAGGCAGCCGAGGAG
>DATACV010000222.1:0-13073 GCA_036258875.1 Rubrobacteraceae bacterium | reverse complement strand
AACGCGAAGCTACGCAACCCGGGCCGCCACGGCGCTCGTCGTAGCGGCGCTCGCAGGCATCCTTCTCCTCATCTCCGCCCTCGCGAACGCGCCCGCGGCCTCAGCCAAATCCTCCGATCACGGCGCGAGCTTCGCGGTGCGGTGCGACTTCAGCCACCGGGCCAAAGACGACCCGATTGTCTACCCCGGCAAACCCGGTAAGGCCCACATGCACGACTTCTTCGGGAACCGCAAAACCAACGCTTACTCCACGTACTCTACCCTTCGCAAGGGCCGCACGACCTGCACGCGGCCCGAAGATACGGCCGCCTACTGGCTCCCGACGGTGAAGTGGGGCGGCACCGCGCTGGACTCCAACCGCGCCATCTTCTATTACCGCGCCGGCGGCAAGAACCACAAGACCGTGAAGCCGTTCCCCGCCAACCTGAAGGTCATCGCTCGCGACTCGGACCACGTTACCTGGAGGTGCGGGCGCGTCGACAACGGCGGAGGGCAGCAGAACCCGCCGACGCGGTGCAAGAACGGCGAGCTGGGCGTGCGCATCGTCTTCCCCGACTGCTGGGACGGGCGCCGCCGCGACAGCGCGGACCACAGTGCCCACATGTCCTACAGCAGATCCATAAACGGCGACGTCCGGTGCCCCCGCACCCATCCCGTGCCCGTTCCGTCGCTCACGATGAACGTCACCTTCGACCTCCCCAGGCCCTCGGGCAAGGTCTACCTCTCCTCCGGCCCCGCCTCGAGCATGCACGCCGACTTCTTCAACGCCTGGGACCAGAAGGCGCCTCTGAACCTGAACCCTTCAGACGGGCAGAGCTTCGGGGGCCTCAACGCCCTGGTCGAGCACTGCATCAACGGGGTGCCGCCCTCTAAGCCGCGGCCCGAGGAGTGCCGCTCCCCGCGCGTGTAAGACAGCCCCGGTCAACCGGGGACGCCCACACCTCTACCCCCAGCTCGCTAAGATCCACCGATAAAACCCTGGCCACCCAGGCGCACCGTCCCTTGACTCTCGCTCTCACGCCTGGTATATACCATCCATGTGGATGTTAACAGGATGGCAGCGATGAGCGAGACCGAGAAGATCACGATACCTCTACGCGGCCGTCGGCGTCCACTCCGGGCTGGCCTACGGGGCGGCGCACGACATGCCCTCGGCCTTCGCGGCGATGAAGGGGGGCGCGCAGGACCCCGCGCGCGGGAAGACGCGCGCGGCGCAGGGCGCGGGGGCCGTGGACCTCACCAGGTCCGTCCCGACTATCGTCTTCCACGGCGACCGCGACGGGACCGTCCACCCACGTAACGGGGAGCAGGTCCTCCACCAGTGGGCCGGCGAAGCCGGCGCCGGGCGGGCGACGGTGCGCCGGGGCCAGGTCCCCGGCGGGCGCGCCTACACCCGCTCCGTCTACCACGACGCCGGAGGGCAAGCGGTCGCGGAGCGCTGGGTAGTCCACGGGGCGGGCCACGCCTGGTCGGGCGGGAGCCCGCGCGGCTCGTACACCGACCCCGACGGCCCCGACGCCTCGGCCGAGATGGTGCGCTTCTTCCTGGAGCACCCGCGAGGCTAGAGCGGACCGCGAAGGGGTTGCGCCGCTTGCGGGGCAAGGCTTCGAGGTTCTGAGGCATTGAGGTATTGAGGGTAGGTAACCCGCCCCGCCAGGAGCACCCCCAAAAACCTGAGAACCTAAAGACCTCTTATCAACCTGCTCTAGGGTGGCCTCAGGGCGAGCGGGATGGCCGTCCCGACGAGCATGAGCGCGGCCGTGGCGTAGAGTGCCGGGCCGTACGAGCCGGTCGCGTCCGCGGTCAGCGCCAGCAGGAGCGGCGCGCCGAAGCCGGCTATCCCGGAGGCGAACAGGATGCTGGCGTAGATGGTGCCGACGTCCCCCGACCCGTAGTAGGCGTTGACCAGCGCCGGCATGGTCCCGTAGCCGCCGCCGTAGCAGGTGAGCGCGACGAACGAGAGCGCGCAGAACGCCGCGAACGAGAGCGGCCCGACCAGCGGGAGCAGGGCGAACGCCGCCGCCTGCAACACGAAGATCGCCACGAAGACCGCGCCCTGGCCGATCCTGTCGGACAGGGCGGGCCAGAAGAGCCGGCCCGTCGTGTCGGCGACGGCCAGCATCACCACGAAGGCCGAGGCCAGGGCGGCGGAGGCGCCGCCCACGGAGGCCGCGATCGCCTTGGCGTCGGAGATGATCGCGAGGCCCGCGGAGACGTTGAGGCAGAAGATGGCCAGCATGGCGTACCACTGCCAGGTCCTCACGACCCCCCGGAAGCCCCACGAGCGCCCCGCGGCGGCGCTCCCTGCCGGTTTTTGTCCTTCCGGCCCTAACGGAGGGTCCCTCACGAGAAAGGCGGCGCCGCCGATCAGGGCGGCGTAGGCCACGCCGAGGATGCCGAAGGTGCGGAGCGGGTCGCCGGTAGAGGAGAGCAGGGCCTCCGCCACGGGTACGTTGATCGCCGAGCCCGCGCCGAAGCCGCAGACGGCCAGGCCGTAGGCGAGGCCTGGCCTGTCCGGGAACCACCCAGGGAGCGCCGCGAGCGGCGCTATGTAGCCGAACCCCAGCCCGGTCCCTACCACGACCCCATACGTCAGGTACAGCACCGGGAGGCTCTCGCCCGCGAAGCTGGAGAGGAAGACCCCGAGCCCGTACAGGAACCCCCCGGCGACGCCGACGGCGCGGGGGCCGACGCGCCTCATGAGCAGCCCGCCCCCGAAGGCCGCTATGGTGAACACGAAGCTCGCCAGCAAGAACGCGACGTTGACCCTGGTGATGTTCGCGCCGTACAGGTCAGAGAGCGGCTCCCGGAAGACGCTCCAGGAGTAGTAAGAGCCGAGCCCGGCCTGCACGACAACCGCTGCCCCCGCGACCACCCACCTGTTCAAAGTCGAGGCTGCCCGCCCCGGCGCGGCCCTACGACCACTGCGTCCGCGGCCTCTCCTGCGCCTCGCCGTCCACCTCGAGGTCCACCTTCTCGTTGAAGAAGCAAAGGAGCCCTTTGATCCCGGGCGCCTCCGGTATCGGCTCCGGGTAGTACCAGACGAGGTCCTCGACCCGTTCCCCCCCGGCCTCGACGGAGTAGTAGGACGCGACGCCCTTGTACGGGCACCGCGTCGTCTTCTCGCTCTCCTCGAGCAACTCCATCCGGACGTCTTCCTCGGGGATGTAGTAGCGCGGCGGCAACCCCGTCTCGAACAGGACCATCGGCCGCTGTGTCTCGGCGACGACCTCGCCGTTGACCTCTACCCTTACGTGTCTGGAACTCTGCAGCACATCGATCCGATGGTAGGGGTCTCTGGGGTGGACGAAGACCTGTTCCTCCTCCTCGTACCACTCGTCCATCTTGTTCCAGTAGAACGCGACGAGGCCGGCTATCGGAGGGCTGGAGTCTATGGGCTCCGGGTAGCCCCACACGGCGTTCTCCGCCACCCTATCTCCCACCCTCACGGACCAGTACGAGGCGTCACCTTTGAAGGGGCAGTGGGTAGTGTGGTTGCTCTCCTCGAGCAGATCCATCCGGACGTCGTCCACCGGGAAGTAGTAGACGGGCAGGAGCCCGGCCTCGTGCATCAGCTTCGCGCGGCGGCTGTCCGCCACCACCTCGCCGCCGAACATGACCCGCACCCGCTTCGGGCTCTCCTCCAGGTACAGGACGTGGTCCCTGGGCGCCCGCACCTCGAAGTTGAACGCCTTTTCACCCTGGTCGCCGAACGGCCCGGTCCCGATCGTAAGGGTCATCTGGCCTCCATCCTTATCCGTTTCTCTGCGAGCCCTGTTTATACCCGACGGCCGGCGGCCCGAAGCCGCTAGAGTACGGTCGCGGTGACGGGGGCGATGCCGGGGCCGATGAGCCCGATCTCTCGCGCCGCGGCCAGGGAGAGGTCGAGGTCGTGACCCGCCGCGTAGGGACCGCGGTCGTTGACAGTTACCCGTACGGAGCGCCCCTCGTAGCTCACCAGCAGCCGCGTCCCCAGCGGCAGGGTCCTGTGCGCGGCCGTGTACCCCTCCGGGTCGAAGGGCTCCCCGCTCGCCGTCCGGAGCCCCTCCAGCGAGTAGTCGTAGTAGGAGGCGATCATGGTCCGCGGGATCCCGGGCGCCTCCGGCGTGCCGGGGTGCCTGACGGCGGCGACCCGGCGGACCTCGACCTCGCCCCCACCGCCCGCGAGGACGGAGGAGAGGACGAGCAGCGCCCCCGCGCACAACGCGACCGCCAGAGCGGTCCTGGATCCCAACAAGGACGAATCCCCTCCCGGAGTCAGAAGATCGACAGAACCTACCATACGGCAACACTATTGCAATGCCGCCGCCAAGCGCTCGGGCGGTCTGTCCCGCCCGTTCTCCGCCGAGGCAGAACACCTCTATCGATGGAGGACATCCCGGGACGGTGTCCCAGTCCCCCTTCTGGTTCCGGGGAGCCTAGATCAAGCCCTCGTAGTAGAGCTCTTCGAGGAGGCTGCTCATCTCGCTTTGCATCTCCAGGCCGCTGAGGAGGCCGTCGAGCAGCCCGTCGGTGATCGACGTGACCATCTTCTCTTCACCCCTTTCCTGTCTTCCCGCCCAGGGGTCCTTTCCCAGGAACCTATCTTCCCACGCCTCGGGAAACGAAACAACCGCGAGCAGGGCGAGATGCGGCCATCTTGGCCAGTGCTGTGCTAAATCACCCATCTGGGTGATGCACGCTCCCCTTGTTACCTAGTAAGGTTCGGAACATACAGGCGTCCCGGGCCGGCTCCGCTCGTAGCAGCGCCGCCTCCCTCAAGGGCGACCCCGGGGTACAGCGGTCTCGCTGGAGTAGGTGGCGAGACGAAACGCGGCTGATAGCGTCCGGGGCCCTTCTCGGAGCCCCGGCCCTTTCTGTAACCTTCGGGCGCGCGCGTCGTAGTAGGGTGGTGTCCGAACGAAGGAGGTAGCGCGTGACGGAGGACGGACTCCAACGGCTCGAGCTCAACCTGCACCCCAACGAGGCCTCGGGGCTGCTCGCCGTCGAGGACGAGGCGTTGCTGGAGGCGCATGGGTGGGAGCTCGCGTTCTGGGCCGTGCTGGACGAGGGCGAGATCGAGGACTGCGTAGCCGTCATCGGGCACCGCGACGACGCCGGCATGGGCGAGGGGTGGGAGATAGAGCGTCTGCACGCCGAGCCCACGGGGGACGCCGGGAAGACCGAGGACGCCGAGGCAGTCACCCGGCACGACGGTTGGATCTACATCTTCGGCTCCCACTTCGGCGGCAAGGACGGCCCGCTGCAGCCCAAGAGGGGCTTCGTCGCCCGCTTCCGCGAGGCCGAGGTCGGGCACACCACCAAGGACCCCGCGATGAGGATGGAGATCTCACGCCCCAGCTTCCTCCTGCACCGCCTCGTCAACGACGCCCTCAAAGAAGACGCCCCGGAGCTCGTTACCCTCGGGCCGAACTCCCACAGAGCCCTGATCGAAGCGACCATAGAGCGCGGCGAGAGGGAGAACAAGAGGTGGGCCGGCCTCGTGCGCGAGGACGACTATCCGATCAACGTCGAGGGCGCAGCATTCCGCCAGGACGGCTCGCTGCTGCTAGGGCTACGCTTCCCCGTCTCCGCCGAGGGCCACCCCATCCTGGTCGAGCTCGAAGGCATCGAGCGCCTCTTCGACCCCGGCGACGGTCCACCCGAAGTCCGCGGCTTCTGGACCGTTGAGGCCGTGGGGCGCGAGGGCGAGATAGCCGGCGTGCGCGACCTCGCCCTGCTCTCCACCGCGGACGGCGAGGAGATCCACCTCGTCACCGGCAACGTGGACAGCCGCGACAAGGACAGCGTCCTCATACAGGACTACCCCGGCGGCCGGCACACGGTGGCTACCCACTTCCGATGTACGCTCCCGCCCGACGCCCACTCCGGCGCGCTCAAAGGCGAGTTCGTCCGCGAGTTCCCGGACCTGCCGCGCGTCGAGGGCATAGCCATCGCCGGCGGCGGACGCTTCTTCTACGTCACCGACGAGGACGAGGGCGTGCATTTGAGGCTCACGCGCCTGCTTGCGGACTAGCTAGAGCCAGCCGCGGCGCTTGAAGACGGCGTACAGTGAGAGGGATACCATCAGCATCAGCAGCAGCGCGAACGGGTAGCCGAAGGTCCAGTGCAACTCCGGCATGTGGTCGAAGTTCATCCCGTAGACGGTGCCCACGAGCGTCTGGGCGAACAGGATCGCCGCCCAGGCGCTGATCTTCTTCACCTCGTCGTTCTGGGCTATGCTCGCCCGGGTGAGGGCCTTGACCTCCTCGTTCTGCTGGAGGCCCACCAGGGTGAGGTTCACGCTGAGGATGTTCTGCAGCAACTCCCGGAAGCTCGCAACCTGCTCGGTGATCCGCAGGGCGTGGTCCTGTACGTCGCGCAGGTACCTTTGCAGCTCGGGGTTCACCGTGGCACCGACGAGGTCCTCGAGGATGCCGGGGAGCGGCTCGGTGGCCCTCTGGAACTGGATCACCTCGCGAGAGAGCTCGTAGATGCGCCTGCTGACCCCCGCGTTGCCCGAGAAGACCTCGGTCTCTATCTCGTCTATGTCGTTCTCCAGGCCAGCCACCACGGGGACATAGTCGTCGACCACACGGTCCATGACGGCGTAGAGGATCGCCTCCGGACCCATCCGCAGGAGCTCGGGGTCGCCCTCGAGTCGTCTCCGCACCTCCCCGAGCTCGGAGGCCTCCTCGTGGCGGACCGTGACGACGAAGTCCTCTCCCACAAAGACGTGGACCTCACCGAATTCGACGGTCTCGGTCTCGTCTATGTAGCGGGCTGGCCTCAGCACGACGAACAGCGTCCCGTCGTAGCGCTCCAGCTTCGGCCGCTGGTGCGCCTTGACGGCGTCCTCTACGGCCAGAGGATGCAGCCCGAATTCCTGGGCCACCGTGGAGAACTCTTCCTCCGTGGGCTCGTAGAGCCCGATCCATGCCAACCCGCGCCGCCGGCGGCAGGCATCGTGGGTCTCCTGCAGAGAATCGGGCTCGGCCACCCGGCGACCGTCCACGTAGATGGCGTTGTCCACGATCATAGTTTGGATGATACGCCTTCTTGCCCTAACCGCCGGGAGCAAGAACGCGATGTCCGCTACCAGACCGCATCGCCTGGGAGCTCTACTGTGGGCCGGTCCGGACCCGCTTGAATACCCTCAGGCTCCCGGTGCCCTGCTCCCCGGCGTCGGTCTGCTCGTAGCCGCCGGTCGTCGCCGGCTCTCCGGTGTCCGCGGCGCCGGTGGAGGCTCCCTGCGCGGGCTGTTCCAGCGACTCCTCCCGGCGCTCGCCGTACTCGGTGTCTACCAGCCCTGAGAGGTCCTCGCCGGTACGCGTATGCGCCGGGTCGGAGGCGTAGTAGTCGCCGTAGCTGCCCCTTCCCTCCTCCAAGCCCGGGTGTTGGAGGCCATAGTAGCCGTAGATCCTGGCCTCGTGGTCGGGTGTGATCTCCTCGTCGTCGTCGAAGGCGGGGCCCTCGGTGACTGTGTCCTTATCCGCGGCGACCTCTATGAGCTTGCGCCGGTCGTTGACCCTGGCCAGCTCCATCGGTATGAGGGTGGACTTCATCCCCAGGAAGCCTGTCTTGACGCCGATGTACTCGGGCTGGTCGTTCTCGTCCACGAAGAGGTCGTCCACGCGCCCGATCCTCTCGTAGTGCTGGTCGTAGACCGTGTAGTCCTTGTACGCCTCCTCCAGCTCCCGGAAACGGTCCCCGCGCTCCTCGACGCTCACATGGGCCTCCTGCTCTCGCGCTCTGGTTCGGGGATCGTGCTTACCCCCTCCCTCCTGCCCCCAAACGCGGTCCCAAGCACGCGGCCTCCCTGCGGCCGGCAGCTTGTCAGCACGGCGCCGGCTCCTCCGGAACGTGCTAGCGTAGCCCGAAGGGCGAAGCGCTTCAGAGCGAGGCTGCGTCCTCTAGGATCTCGTCCGCGTGTGTCTCGGGGGAGACCTCGGGGTAGACCTTCGCCACCTTCGCGTCCGGGTCGAGCAGGAAGGTTACGCGGTTGGCCCTCTCACCGTTCTCGCGCAGCACCCCGAGCGCCGCGGCCGCCCGCCCCCCTTCGTCGGTGAGGAGCGGGAAGTTGAGGTTGTACTTCTCGCGGAAACGCCGGTGCGACTCGGTGGAGTCGAGCGAGACGCCGTAGACCTTGATGCCGGCTTGCTCGTAGTCCGCCATCCGGTCCCTGAAGGCGCACGCCTCCTTGGTGCAGCCAGAGGTGTCGTCCTTAGGATAGAAGTACAGCACGGTCTTCTGGCCGCCGAGCTCGGCGGCCGGGAGCCTCTCCTCATCCTCCGTCACGAACTCGACGTCGGGTAGTTGCTGGCCCTGCTGCGGCATCGTCGTCATGTAACTCCTTCCGTGGCGTGCGCGTCCTTACCGTGAGCCTAATCGTACTGCACGGGTGTGGCGAAGCGGGGGTCCCGGTGCAGCTCCCAGTACTCCTCGCGCAGGCGCAGGGTCAAGGGGCCGGGCGCGCCCTCGCCGACGGGCGCGCCGTCCACCCTCGTTACCGGGATGATGCCGCCCGCCGTGCTGGTCACGAACACCTCGTCCGCCCCCCTCACCTCGCGGGCGGGGGCCTTGCGGACCTGGAGCGGGATCTCCTTCTCGGCCGCGAGCTCGATGACGGTCCTGCGCGTTACGCCCTCGAGGACGCCGCGGTCCGGCGTGAAGACCTCGCCGTCCTTGACGGCGAAGACGTTGAACCCCGGCCCTTCGACGACGTTCTCCTCGCGATCCACCAGGATCACCGTCTCCCCGCCGCGGTCGTAGGCCTCGTAGAGCCCCGAGACCAGGTCGAGCCAGTGGTAGTTCTTGACGGTCGGGTCCACCGCCTCGGGCTGGATGCGCTGCACGCTGCCGATGACGGCGCCGAGCCCCCTCTCCTGCTTCTCGGGGTCGGCGATCCAGACGAACGGCACGGCGAAGGCGAAGAGGTTGTTCTCGCACTCGCGCGGGTCGCGCGAGCCGGGCGGCGGTACGCCGCGGGTGCACACCACCTCGACGTAGGCGTCGCGCAGGCCGCTCAGGCGGACGCACTCGATGAGGATCTCCCGGATCTGCGCGCGCCCGTACGGCAACCTCATGCGCAGCCTCTCCATCCCCCGCGCGAAGCGGCTCAAGTGGTCCTCCAGCCTGAAAAAGCTGCCCCGCCAGACGTGGGCCACGTCGTAGGTCGCGTCCGAGCGCAGGAAGCCCCAGTCCAGGATCGGGACGCGCGCCTCCCCTACGGGTACGAACCGCCCCTCGCAGAAGGCGGCCCCACCCGAGTACGACGCGCGATCCGCCGCCATCTCTATCTCCATAGTCGCCTCCTCGAATTCAGCCCGCCCGCTTCGCGGGCTATCAGCTAGCAGCTTTCAGCGAGTCATCCGTGGCCGCGTACCTTCACGCCATCCGAGCGCTCGCGCAAGGCGCGTCGGGTAAAGGCACGAACGCAAAGAAGCTGATGGCTGAGAGCGAGGGCCTTTGCCAAAGGCCCGAAGCGGGCTGAGAGCGGAAGCCGAAGGCTGGAGCGTGCTGAGAGCTATCCACTACATTCCCGCGAAGGGCTTGTTCCTCTTCCACGCCAGCCAGGCTATGGAGCCTAGCCAGAGCACGAAGATCATGCCGTATACGGGGAAGAAGTCGCGGTAGAAGCGGGGCGTCGAGCCCACCTCCACCACCGGGACGGACTCCTCGCGCGGCAGGCCCGCGTTCCTGAGGCCGGCCTGGGTAGTGTCGTGGAAGATGACCGTGCCCACGTTCGAGAGCTTCCCGCGCCACGCGCGCTCGCCTCTCTGGTCGATATCCGGCGGGTCGGGGGCCTTCTGGATCAGGAGGTTGTCCCCCGTCTCCTTCAGCCCGAAGTAGTAGTAGGCGGTGCTGTAGCGCGCGGCGACGCCAATGCGCGGCTGGCCTGTCTCGGGGTTGGTGGAGTAGTCCGGGGTGCCGCGGACCTCGACGTAGTCCCCCAGCTCGACGGCTGCGGGCAGCTCGCCGCGGTTGATCTGCTCGACGCTCAGCCGGACAGGCTCGCCCTGCAACCCGTACGAGACGTTCGGCGCGATCATCGCGACCATGAGGCCAAAGGTCATCACGAAGAAGAGGCGGAAGAGGAGCCACGGGTTGCGCGAGATCCAGGGCCCCAGCCCTCTGGGCTCGTAGTTATACTCGGCCTCCCGTGTACCTTCGGTGTTCTTCAGATCCGTCATCGAATAGGGCCATTTTACATCCCGACCCCGCCGGGGATGTGGAAGGATACACCGCGCGCCTCGACGCTCTGCCTGGGGCGGCGAGCGAGACGGTGCGGCGGGCCGCCTGACGCGCCGGCTACGTCGGGGCCGGCTCTTCGCTCTCCGCCCCGAGATCTAGCCCATTTGGGGGATGTGTTCGCTCCCGCGGGGGCGTGTACGCTACCTGAGGCGATCGTGACGGAGGGGCCGGTCTCAAGGCCACCTCCAGGAAGGAGCAAAGATGCGCGGAAGGGCGGCGGTGCTCGTAGCGGCGATGCTAGTGGCGCTGGTGGCGGCGAGCGGGGCGGCGCTTGCGGAGGGCATAGTCGGCAGCAACGGCGCCGACCGTCTCGTGGGCACGGACGGCAGGGACGCCATCTCCGGGGCCGGCGCCAACGACCAAATCTACGGGAAGGGCGCCGTCGACCGGCTTTTCGGCGACTCCGGCAACGACAACGTATTCGGCGGCAAGGGCGGCGACGCCCTCCAGTCCGGCTTGGGTCAGGACGACCTCTTCGGCCAGGAGGGCAACGACTTCGTCAACGCTATCGACGGCCAGGCAAACGACTCCGTGAACTGCGGCCGGGGCGCCGACGACGTCGGCGGCGTCGACTTCCTCGCCCGGGGAGGCGATGTCTCCGAGAACTGCGAGGCACTCTACGTCCCGATCCTGTTCTGCCCTTGCCCGAGCGCCAAGCGTTCGGCGGATGCGGTGGCCGACCTCTCGGGGATCTCGAGCGTCAAGGAGGCGGAGCGGGCGGTGCAGGCCGGCCTCCTGAAGAAGGTCGAGAGGTAGCGAGGTGGAGGGGGCCGGAGCCGTCGGGCCCGCCCCCGAGCTGCATCCCAGGGCAGTAATCGGAGGCGCCCGCCGGAGCGTGCTGTCGAGAACGCGAAATAGACTCTTTAGCCACGTAGCCCGCACGGCGCTCCTCGGAGAGGTAGAGCTACCATAAAAGGGCTTGCGCGGATCGTATCCCCCGGATTGCGTATTTTGCGTACTGGCCCTCCGGAGTCCAGCCACGAGGGAGGTGCGCCCCGCCGGGCTGGGACGGTAATATCATGGCCGGTGAACTGAGGCGACGGCGAGGAGCGAGGCGATGAGCGAGCGTAGATCCTTCTGGCAGCGGTTTTTCGGCGGGAGGGGAGGCTCTTCTCTCTCGCAGCGCCAGGAGAGGGTCCTCGAGTACATCATCCAGCGTATGGGCCAGGATGTTCCCCTCCAGGAGATAGTCCAGGAAGAGTACGTGCGCCGCAACTCCTCGCGCGCCGAGGTGGAGCGGATCGTCGCAAGCCCCGAGTTTATCGAGGCCGCGAGACGGCAGCTGGGAGAGTCGTTCCGCTCGGACGAGTTCAAGCTCTAGCGCGGGCCTCGGACCTTCTCGCCCAAGAAGGGGGGTAAGACGAGGCCCTAGGCTGCATGGCGGCAGCAGGCTGGCGTCGTGAGATCTACCCCACGCTCCTGAGCCAGCCGACGAGCATGTTTATGAGGCGCACGAAGAGGTTTATGAGGGCCACGAGAAGGTCGAAGACGACGCGGAGGATCCGCACCACGAAGTCCGCGACGTCGTCGAGAAGGCCCGTCGCACCGAGGACCACGGCGAGGAGCAACACCACCGCCAGCGTAACAAGCGGTCTGCCCACGACGCCTCACCTCCCCCGCGCTCGACCAGGAGCTACCCTCCGGCGTAGGATAGCGCAAAAGGGGCCGGAGCCTCACCCCGGCGACGGTTGAACTTCGCGTCGGTCGAGGCGCGTAAGAGGAAGGCCGGGGCCCCGAAGGACCCCGGCCGTGAACGGGAGAGGCTTCCTACCTCCCGACCGTAGCTATCGGATCAGGAGTTGTGGCGCACCAGCCTGGCAGCCACGAGCCCGGAGCCCACCACCACGGCCAGCGCGGCGACGGAGAGCAGCGGGAGGATCTGCTGACCACCGGTGCTTGGGAGCGCGCTGGCGGAGGCCGAGGCGCTACCCATCATCTCGTCTTCCATCATGGCCGAAGAGGAGGCGGAGGACATGGCGCTGGCCGAAGCCGAGGCGCTGGACATCATCATGTCGTCTTCCATCATGTTGTGGCTATCCGCGAAAGCCGCGGGCGCGAAGACGACCAGGGCCAGGGCGGCCAACAGGACCACAGAGACGTATCTACGCATACTTCCTCCTTGCGTCGTGGGCGCCCCCGTAGGCGCCGCATGACCGCAATACGGGGACGGGCAGCTCTCCGGATCACAGGCACGCCAATGAAACGCAATAAATCTTGAGTAACGCCAGACCTGCGGAAGCTGGATCCTACGCGCGGTCGAGCAGGGAGTAGGCGACGCCGGTGGCGGCGGCGTACACGAGGTGGTGGAAGGCGTCGATGGCGACCTCCTCGGCCCCCCACTCGGTGAGCGCGGGCGCCACGTCGAGGGCCGGCAGCATCACCTGCTCCGAGCCCCAGACCGCCGCGAGGTGCGCCGCGGTCGCTGCAGGCCCGGCGAGACCGGCAGCCGCGATGAGCCCGCGGACGCCTCCCCAGGCCGTCCCGTAGCCCCAGTGAACCAGGTTCGAGAAACGCGCCTCGGCCTCCTCGTCGACGGGCTGGACACCGAGAACCTTCTCGGCCGCCCGCGCCGGGGCGGAGCTCGCGGGACGTCCCCTCAGCTTCATCTCGAGCGTGCTCGAAACCGTCATCGCGGCGGTCCCGGCCACGCCCGCGAACAATCCCTTGCCGACCGCCGACGCCACGTTACCGAGCCTCGTGCTCACGTGTCCTCCTCCTGGGCTATGGGGTGTTAGCGGGCGAAGGCCCCGCCAGGAGCGGGGCCTCCGAACGACCGACGTTACGGCATCTCTCAGGCGCTCCGGGCCTGCTCCTCGTGCTTGCCCTCGGCGAACTCCTCG
>DATACV010000221.1:0-6896 GCA_036258875.1 Rubrobacteraceae bacterium | reverse complement strand
GCCCTCCCCGCGCGCACGGACTTAGCCTCGGGGCCGGTCAGGGCGATGCCTGCCTCGTAGGTCTCCTCCACGTTGAAGTCGTGGAGGGCCTTCCTGTTGCGCGCGTAGTCCCTCACAGGCGCTTCACCACCCTGAGCTCGGCCCGCTGCATGAGCGGGAGGACGTCGAGCAGCTCCACCAAGACCCGGTCCCCTACCCTGTAGGAGGCGCCGATGGCGTCGTTCGAGAGGACTACCCCGCTTGGCTCAAGGTCCCACCAACCGGGGAGCTTGCTCACGTGGACGAGACCCGTGGCGCCCGTCTCCAGCTCGATGAAGAGCCCGAAGGCGGGGGTGCTAACTATGGTGCCGTCCAGAACCTCCCCGACGCGGTCCCGCATAAGCCACATCAGCGTGTACTCGTCGGCGGTCCGCTCGCAGATCATGGACCGGTACTCCCGCTCCGAGATGTGCCCTGCGACCCCAGCGAGGTCCTCCGGCGTCTCGTCACCGAGGAGGGCGCGGTGGACCAGGACGTCGGCGTAGCGCCGGATCGGGGAGGTGAAGTGAGTGTAGTCCTCGAGCGCGAGCCCGTAGTGGCCGGTCGGCTGCGGCGAGTAGTGAGCGCGCGGGATGGAGCGCAGGATCAGGTAGTTCACGGCGTCGGACTTGGCCCTCTGGGCTATGGTCCCGAGGTTCTCCGGCGTCGGCTCCTCCTGCACCCCGATGGCGGCGAGCCGCTCTTTGAGCGTCGCCAGCGACTCCTCGTCCGGCCGCTCGTGCACCCGGAAGACGCCCCGACCCTTGCGGCGCAGCATCCGGGCTACAGACTCGTTGGCGAGCACCATGAGCTCCTCTATGAGCTCGCGGGCGGGCGTCGAGCGTCGCGTCCTCGCCGAGACCGGCACCCCGTCTTCGTCTATCTCGTACTCGGGCTCGCGTCCGCCGAGCTCGAGCTTGCCGCGCCTGGCGGCCCGCGTCTTGAGGGCGCGGGAGAGCTCGTAAGCCGCGCGGACCAGGGCCGGCCGCTGCACCTCCCCCTCACCACGCAGGAAGGCGTCGACCCCCTCGTAGGTGAGCCGCGCGTCGCTGGCGATGAGGCTCCTGTATACCGTGGCGCTCCTCGCCTCGCCGTCTGGGGCGACCTCCATCTCGACGGTCACGGCGGCCCGATCGGCGTGAGGCCTGAGCGAACACACGTCGTTGGAGAGGCGCTCGGGGAGCATCGGGGCGACCGTGCCCGGCAGGTAGACCGAGTTTCCCCGGTAGGAAGCCTGCTCGTCCAGAGAGCCCCCGGGCTCGACGTAGTGGGTGACGTCCGCTATGTGCACCCAGAGCCTGTAGCCATCCCCTGCGGGCTCGACGGAGATCGCGTCGTCGAAGTCCTTGGCGTCCGCGCCGTCGATGGTCACCGTCGGGAGGTGCCTGAGGTCGCGGCGCTCCCCGAAGTCTTTATCGGCAAGGCTGTCGGCCTCCTCGATCGCCTTGCGCGGGAACGTCCGGGAGGTCCCTACAGAGGCGAAGAGCGCCTCGTAGACGTTGCGAGGGTCGTCCGAGGGCCCGATCACCCGCGTCACCTCGCCGCGCAGAGAGCGGTTCTTCTCGCGCGCGTTCACGAGGACGATGTCCCCGGCCTCGGCCCCGCGACGCAGCTTGCGCGCGACCAGCACCGGACGCCGCTCCTCGACGAAGAGCGGGTCAGCCACCGAGTACTTGCCCCGGCGAACCAGCACGGCCGGCAGTATCAAGAGAGGACTCCTGTGTCAGGAAGAGGCACGGCCTGAGTCTACCATGAGCTAGTCAGCACGCTACGCGCTTCGGGCTCCGCTTTCAGCACGCTTCGGCCCGGCTTCGCCGGCCTCGCTTTCAGCATTCCAGCTTACTTTCTCTCGAGTCCTACCCGGCTGCGCCTTGCGCTGCTGCTCGGATGGCGTACCGGAGCGTGGCCCCCAGAGGACTAGCTGACAAGCCCGCGTAGCGGGCGTGCTGACAAGCGAAGGCGAAGCCTGAGCGTGCTGAAATGGTGAAGGTCTAGTGCTAAGTGCGCTAGACCTTCCTGAGGAACCTCGTTACGGAGAGGAAGCTGCCGATGACGCCTATCGCCACGCCCACTATTACGAGGACGAGCAGGATCAGTATGGTGTTCACTGCATCGCCCGAGATGGGGACGAAGGGCAGCGCGTCGCGCGCCCAGTCGATGAAGAGGAAGTTCAGCCAGATCACGGTGAGGCCGGCGAGGCCGGCTCCTATCAGGCCCTGCACCATCCCCTCGAAGACGAACGGGGTGCGGACGAAGGAATCCGAGGCGCCGACGAGCTTCATCACCTCGATCTCCTTGCGCCGGGCGAAGATCGAGAGCCTGATGGCGTTGGAGATAAGGAGGATGCTCGAGATGAGGAACAGCAGCGTCGCGCCGTAGAGGCCCCAGATCATGGCAGAGGTGACCGAGTTGAGGCGCTCGATGGTCTGCTGCGGGTAGCTGAGGTTCTCGTCCGAGAAGCCCTGCTCCTCTTCGAGCCTGCTGGCGACCGCCTCGGCATCCGTGGGGTCTTCGAGCTGGATCTGCAGCGAGGCCGGCAGGACGCCGGGGTCGAGGTTCTCGTAGAGCTCGGGCCTGTCGGCGAAGGTCTCCTTGAAGCTCGCGAGCGCCTCCTCCTCCGAGACGTAGTTCACGCTCGCGACCTCGGGCCAGCCCTCGACGTCGCGGGTGATGGCGTCCTTCTCCTCGTCCGTGGCGTCGGGCGGGAAGTAAGCCTCGACGCTCACGTCCTCGCGCACCGACCCGACGACTCCCTCGACGTGCGAGCTCGCGAGCAGCCCCACGCCGAGCACGACGATGCAGATGAACGTCGTGGTTATGGCGGTGATGCTCATGAGGAGGTTGAGGCGGATGTTCTTGAACGCCTCCCGCAAGAAGAAACCGAAGTTAAACCTCATCGGCGTAGGCCCCCCTGACCTTGTCCCGGACCACGCGGCCCTCCTCCAGGGCCACTACCCGCTTGCGCATCACGTCCACCATCTCCTTGTCGTGGGTCGCGACGAGAACGGTGGTGCCGATGCGGTTGATCCTGTGCAGGAGCTGCATGATGCCGACGCTCGTGTTCGGGTCGAGGTTGCCGGTGGGCTCGTCGGCGACGAGGATCGGAGGCTGCGAGACGAAGGCCCGGGCGATGGAGACGCGCTGCTGCTCCCCGCCCGAGAGCATGTCCGGGTACTTGTCCATCTTCGCCGAGAGCCCCACGAGGTCGAGGATCTGGGGCACCTTCGTGCGGATCGCGCGCCGCCTCTGGCCCGTCACCTCCATCGCGTAGGCGACGTTCTCGGCAGCGGTCTTGTTCGGCAGCAGCTTGAAGTCCTGGAAGACCGTCCCGATGTTGCGCCGGTGGCGTGGGATCTTGCGCCGCGGGATAGACGAGAGCCTGGTCCCCTTGACGTAGATAGCGCCCGCCGTGGGCTCGATCTCCTTGAGGATCAGGCGCACCATCGTGGACTTGCCCGAGCCGCTCGCCCCGACCAGGAAGACGAACTCCCCGTCCTCTATCTCCAGGTTCACCTGCTCGAGCGCTACCGTGTCTCTGGCGTAAAGCTTCGTGACGTTGTCGAATCGGATCATTACCTCTCCAGATGTGGCTCGCCGGGCTTACTGTCCGCCTCGGGCGGCGTCCCCGGCTCCGAGACCCCCCTCCAGGGCCCCAACCGGCCACGCAGGACCATAACAACAACCGCGCTGCTTATCAACCGATGGGCTCACTTAAGGGTATCTTCTGCGCGCGGCCGGAGAGGATGAGGCGGTCTTTGCGCACGTCGACGCCGGAGATCTCCGCGCCGAACGGCAGATCGCTTACGGGGTAGGCGAACCCCGCCACCGCGAGGAGCTGCTGGGGAGCACCCTCGATCTGGCGCGGCTCGAAGATGAGCGTCTCGTCTTGCACGAACAGGCGCCCCCGCACGGTGGCCACGACCCCGAACCCGAGCGACATCCTGAAGACGACCTCGTCGTTCTCGAGCTGTATCTCCTGGACGGGCACCCCGGCCCCCAGCTGCGCGAGGCGCAGGGTGTTCGCCTCCGAGAACTCCCCGCGCAGGACCCCGGAGAGCGGCTTCTCGGTGCTCAACTCGCCGCTCGTCGCGCTCTCAACGATGTTGATGTTGAACGGGTCGAGGTCCATCTCGATCCTGTCCGGCTTCACGCCGGCGACCTCGAACCCTTCGACCGAGATGAGGGCCTTCGAGAAGCTCCCGGCGTACATCATCGGACCGGGGCTGCTCGCGAGCTCGACCTCGGGCTTCTGCTCCAGCCCGAGCTGGTCCTGCAAGATCCCCCCTACCAGCGACCCCATAAGCGGAGGCAGCACCGTGTAAGGGGCGAGCAATATGACGAGCACCACCAGCAAGACGAATAGCGCCGTCTTGGACACGGCCCTAGGCTACGGCCCTGTTCTTCAGGTAGGCGTAGATAAAGGCGTCGATGTCGCCGTCGAGCACGCGGTCCACATTCGCCGTCTCCTCGCCCGTGCGGTGGTCCTTCACCAGCTTGTAAGGGTGCAGGACGTAGGACCGGATCTGGGACCCCCACTCGATGTCAGCCTTCTCCCCGCCTATCGAGGCGATCTCCCGCTCCCTGCGCTCGCGCTCGAGCTCGAAGAGGCGCGCCCGCAGGACGCGCATCGCGACCTCGCGGTTCTGGTGCTGGCTGCGCTCGTTCTGGCACTGCACCACGATCCCGGTCGGCAGGTGGGTGATCCTGACCGCCGAGTCGGTCTTGTTGACGTGCTGCCCGCCGGCCCCGGAGGCCCTGTAGGTGTCTATCTTGAGGTCCTTCTCGTCTATCTCGACCTCCACGCGGTCGTCTATGACGGGGGCGACGGCGACGGAGGCGAAGCTGGTGTGCCGCCTCGAGGAGGCGTCGAACGGGCTGATCCTGACGAGCCTGTGTACGCCCCGCTCCGCGGAGAGGAGCCCGAAGGCGTACTCGCCCGAGACGGTGAAGGTGGCGCTCTTTATGCCGGCCTCCTCCCCCTCGGTGTACTCGATGACCTCCAACCCGAAGCTCCTGCGCTCGGCCCAGCGCCGGTACATCCTGGCGAGTATCTCGGCCCAATCCTGGGAATCCACCCCGCCGGCGCCGGAGTTTATGGTGAGGATGGCGTCGCCCTCATCGTACTCTCCGGCGAAGAGCCGCGCTACCTCCTGCTCTTCGAGCACCTGCTCTACCCGCCGCAGCTCCTCTTCGACCTCGGAGAGGAGCTCGCCGTCCTCGTCGGCGAGCTCGAGAAGCTCCTCGGAGTCCGAGAGCGTCCCCCGCAGGTCTTCCAGGAGCGAGATCCTGCCCTGCACCCGCGAGAAGCGCGCCGAGACCTCCCTGGCCCTGTCCTGGTCGTCCCAGAAGCCCGGGCGGCTCATCTGCTCGCCGAGCTCGGTCTCCTCCTCGCGCAGCGCGTCCACGCCGAAGAACGCCTCGAGCTCCGCGAGGCGCTCCTCGAGCTCGGAGGCCCTATCTTTCAGCTCGGACACTAAACCTCCGAGCCTACCTGCGACATCAGGCGCTGGTGCTCCGGGGTGTTCAGGAGCCCGCACTTCTTGTATTTCTTGCCCGAGCCGCACGGACACGGGTCGTTGCGCCCGACCTTGCCGTCGGCCTTGCGCGGGCTCTTGGGGCGCTGGTTGGGCTCCTCGCCGCCTCCGCTGTAGGAGAGCTGCTGCATCTCCTCCTCGCGCACCATGACGTTCTCTATGCGGTAGATGTAGGTTACGTAGTCCTCCTTGAGACCCCGCTCCATCTCCTGGAAGAGGTCGAAGCCCTCGCGCTTGTACTCTACGAGCGGGTCCCTCTGACTGAGGCCGCGCCAGCCGATGCCCTCGCGCAGGTAGTCCATCTCGTAGAGGTGCTCGCGCCAGCGGGAGTCCACGACGGAGAGGAGGGTCCTGCGCTCGGCCTCCTCGAAGGAGACGACGCCGTCGACGCGCGCGAGGCCGCGCCTCTCGAGCTCGGCCGTGCGCTCCTCCCACTCTGACTTGCGCTCCTCGAGGCGCTCGCGGGCGTCTGTGAGGACCATCTCCAGGATCTCCTCGCTCGTCACGCTCTCGATGTCCAGGGACCCGAAGTCTATGGTAGTCGGGTAGAAGCGGTTCAGCTCCGCGGCGAGCGTATCCAGGTCCCACTCCTCGGGGTAGACCTCGGCCGGGACGTGCTGGGAGACGACATCCGTGAGCACGTCCTCGACGTAAGAGAGCGTGTCCACGTCCTCGCCCATGAGGATGTCGCGCCTTATCGCGTAGATGACCTGCCGCTGCTTGTTCAGCACATCGTCGTACTCGAGGATCCGCTTGCGGATCTGGAAGTTGCGGCTCTCGACCTGCTCCTGCGCGCGCCTCACCGAGTTGGAGATCATGCCTGCCTCGATGGGCACGTCCTCCTCGAGCCCGATGCGCTCGATGACACCCTGCATCCTGTCCCCGCCGAAGAGCCTCAAGAGGTCGTCCTCGAACGAGAGGTAGAAACGGGACTCCCCGGGATCGCCCTGGCGGCCCGAACGACCGCGCAACTGGTTGTCTATGCGGCGGGACTCGTGGCGCTCGGTGCCGAGCACGTAGAGCCCGCCGAGCTCCGGCACGCCGACCCCGAGCTTGATGTCCGTCCCGCGCCCCGCCATGTTCGTCGCGATCGTGACCGCGCCCCTCTCGCCTGCCTCGGCGACGATCTCCGCCTCGCGCTCGTGGTGCTTGGCGTTCAGGACGTTGTGCTTTATGCCGCGCCGCTTCAAGAGGTTGGAGAGGTGCTCGGAGACCTCGACGGAGACAGTGCCCACGAGGATAGGCTGGCCCGCCCTGTTGCGCTCTGCGATGTCGTCTACGACGGCCCCGTACTTGCCCTTTCTCGTCTTGTAGACCAGGTCGTCTCTGTCGTCCCGGATCATC